>JALURH010000239.1 GCA_027017025.1 Thermofilaceae archaeon | reverse complement strand
ATCAAAAACAATTACCCTATAATTGAAATCATCAGTTGAGTTAAGCCTTAGCTTAATAGAATATAAACCATTACCCCTAGAATCAATCTCTATAGGATTAAGAGTATAATTTTTACTCCAAGCCTCAAACAATACTTCTTCTATCCCGCTTAAATCTCTAGCATTAATAGTTACGTTTAAAAAACTTTCTCTAACTTCTACATCGACCTCTTCTATCAAAGGCTTATCGTATAGCTCGAGAGATTTGCAAACAGATCGGTTAACGCAGAGATTTGAAACGCAGATCTTGTATACACCTTCCAGGCTTGCGGGGAAATCGGCAAACCAGGTACCACCGCCAATATAAACAGCATCGACTGATGCGGTGCCGCCGGGAAATTCTATTCTAACAGGAACATGGTCTAAAACCGTGTTATTGTATCCTCTGACCAAGATATGTATTTTACCACTAATTTCCTTTAGCTCGATCTCCACTGCTTCTAGGCACGGCTGGGGTTGCAATGATTCGAGATAATAGTATCCCCCTACTAGGATAGATGCGATGATTAGGGCTATTATAGCGTATTTAAGCTTCATGCTTACATATTATATTACTACAAAATTTATTTGTGTTTTGTGAATTTGTGGAACATCTTCGTAGTTTTGGGTAAATTGGATCGTCTATTTGTGGAGATTATCTTAGAATCTCGTATTTTTTATGATTAGCAGGAAGCGCCAGCTATGCTTATATACTTTCTTTAAAATATTTCTATGGGCGTTCATGTCTCTAGCTGAGAGATTAATTAAAGAGTTTGAGGAAGATATTGGACTTAGGAAGAGATTTGCCGAGCTTCTCATATCGGAGCCAGATATAAGACTAGTATTGATAAACGCTATCATAGCCGATGTAGCTACGAAAAGAGATCTAAACGAGTTAAGAAATGAACTAAGAGAAGAAATAAGAGAGCTTAGAAGAGAAATGCATAGCAATTTTAAGTGGACTGTAGGTTTAATTATCACAGTTTGGGGCGCCACTATAATTCCAATACTTTTAAAACTAACAGGAATCATATAATAGATGATTTCAAATTGCTTGGTGTTCCAACTGGCGGGGCGGGAACTTTAATCTATATCTCTCCCATTTTTAGTTTTAGAGGGTTAATTAAATAAGTCGGGGACTAGGTGAAGCAATTATGAAAGTAAGCTATAACGCGTTGTCCCTCAATCACGAAATAAGTAATTCTTCTACATTGTGAATACGGCTTTTAATGAGAGCTGGGGCTCCTCTTCCGCTTTAAAAGCTTATTTTACTGTCATTTAGTTCTGAAGTTTTTCAATTTTTTAATAAATCTCTCTATATTCTTTATAGAATCCTCTATGTCATCTCTCGTTGCCCAATTTTCGTAGAAATTAACATGCATGGAAACAGCTGTCCTCCATAAAAGCCTCAACTCCCTGTCATTAGTTTCACTAGCTAAATCACTCACATACTTCCACAATTCTCCATGACTGGCAAGTCTCTTACCCTCTCTCTCATAAGCCAAAGCTTTAACCGCTAAAGCCGCTGCCCCCCATGTTTTCTCGCTCGCCTGCCTTAAATCTCCTTTAGACAATTCTCTTTCAGCCTGTTTTAAAAGCTCTACAGAAGCCTCCCAGTAAAACCCTGCCCTAGATTCTGGGTCTAAAGATTCGGCGGTTAAACTCAATATATACTCTTCAATAGACATACCCTGATTCTCAGCAATTTTCTTCATTTTCCTATAGATTTTCTCAGGAATACTTAACATTTATTCACCATCAATATATTGAAGCTATCTGTTCTTATTTCTCTTTATTTCTATAGAACTTTTCAGTTCTACTTCCTGAATTACCTAGTCGGCTTATATGTTCACAATCATCCACAACAGGTGTTTCGGATGGTTCATGGAGGATTAGTTTAGTCGCTAAAAGGGGGCTATTAGTTTGATGGGAGGGATTATTTGTATTGTTTGCTGTGAATCAATCTCTTTGTTGGCGATAGAATTGTTAAATCCTTTACTTCTAGTTTTTCTCCAGTTTTTGGCCAAGCTTTTAATAATTTTACACCAAAATCATTTTTATATAACATTACATGGAAAACATAGACTATATTTCTCAAATCCTGGTTTTAATACTACTTTTTCTAGCTTCTCTCTTAGAATATGTACCCTGTTCTTCCGTAGATTATAATATTAAGGAATGTTGATACCATTTTTTATCTTAGAAAGAGACTTTAGAGAAATAACCGCTATTGTATGGGGGGAGTATGCTAAGGTTCCTGTTAATTGGTATTCCAGACGATATTAGGGAGAAAATTGTTGCTGGCGACTTGAGGGGGGCTGAACAAGAAATAAGGAGGAAACTGGAGAGAAAGGATCTAAAGCCTGACTATATAGATAGACTTCTCTTCGAGCTTGAGAGAATCCGTAGGTTAAGGCTCGAATACAATATAGTTGAGGAAGATGCTTTCAGAAAATTTAGGGAGGAGATACCTGATTTAACTAGAGATGAATTTAGGGAATTAATGAGTAGAGGGAAACTTGATTACCGTGTAGTAGATGGAGAAATAAGGTTCTTTAAGCACTTCATATTCAATTTCTTCAAACTTAATAAAGACTGGGGGAAGAGGAGAGCTAGGAAAGAAGACGAGAAAAGAGAAAAAGCTAGGAAGCTCCTCTTTAAGCACCAGGACAAAATTAGGGAATTAGCTGAGTATAGAGGGGGAGGATATGTTTTCCCCATTAAGTTTAGGCTCCTCCACAAAGTAACTATTAATCCAGGTGTAGTACCTGTAGGCGAGAAAGTTAGAGTATGGATCCCCTTCCCCAGGAGATGCGATTTACAGCCTGAAATCAGGTTCATCTCTGCAAGTGATAAATACTATCTCTCCCACGAGTATAGTCCACAGAGAACAATATATTTCGAGGCAACCGTTGAGGAAAATAGGTCGTTAGAATTCTGGGTAGAATACGAGTATACCGTATATGGCTATTACCGTAAGATAGATCCATCAAAGGTTGAACCCTACGATAAGGGTAATGATATCTATGTTAGGTATACTACTGAGCAACCACCCCATATAGTGTTTACCCCTCGTCTAGAGAAGCTTGCAAAAGAGATAACTTTGGGAGAAAACAACCCCTACCTAAGGGCTAAGAAAATATTCAAGTGGATTATATCTAATATTACATATAACCTCCCCTACGAGTACTCCCTATACGACTGTATACCCGAATTTGTATATAGCGAGAGAAGGGGGGACTGCGGGATGCAAGCATTGCTTTTCATAACACTATGCAGGATTGCAGGTATACCTGCGAGGTGGCAATCAGGGTGGTACATGAATCCTATTCGACATAGTATGCATGATTGGGCACAGTTCTATATTGAACCATATGGCTGGCTATATGCTGACCCCTCCTTCGGCGGCTCAATGCCCCAGGAGAGAAAAGAGTTCTATATAGGTAACATAGATCATTTTAGGTTTGTAGCAAACGGCGATATATCTACGCAATTCGATCCGCCGAAGAGATACTTCAGGTCTGATCCTGTGGATAATCAACGTGGAGAAATAGAGACAGATAGAGATAACCTCTACTACGATAAATGGAGATATGAAATGAAGATCATAGAGTACCGTGAATTAGAGTAAAACCCATTTTCCTCCTTTACTCTAGATCCCTATCAACGGCTAGAGCAAATATTTTTCTGCTATTAAATAAGAAAAATTTTTTATCTTGGATATATGTACCATTTATATAGTGCTCGCCAATGAGGAGGAGCCTAGTAGTAGCTACAGTAGCAATATTTACTGGATTAGCTGTGCTCTCTAGGTATATGAAGAATATGGTAACCGCTATACAATTCATAAACCTTCCATTAGTGTTTACTATCCTATCAGGACTATATTTTGGATCGAGGGTGGGATTTATGGTAGGTTCCCTATCATATATTATATCGGACTTCTTGATTTTACCTGGAATGTGGACGATCGTCGACTCACTATTAGCTGGCTCGATAGGTGCTCTATGGGGTTTTATCAGAAAATTTTCTCTAGGGAAAGTTGAGTTATTTATCTTGGTTTATCTAAGTACTTTCCTATACGATATTCTTTCCTCCATGATACTCTACGTAGTATTTGGCGTGAACATAGTTAGCGCCTTCATATGGGGTGTAGTAGGTTTATTCCTCCCAGTTTTTGGTGGCAACCTATTGGGTGTTGGTCCAGTAACTGAGGCGAGCACAGCCTTCCTGGTTTGTTTCCTTAGTTGGGAGATAAATAAAAGGGGTATCTTGTATGAGGGCGAAAATAGGTTTAACTAGCGTTATAATGGGTTTACTGCTGGTGTGGGCTATTATAGGTACAACTTTAGCGGTGTACTACTACAATGAGTACTCCACATACAGGAGATTATATAGTAGTCTCTCGGGTAAGGTAATCATGGTTAATATCGGCATAGATTATGGTAATGGAACTAAGCAGTGGTTTAATGGGACAGTACTCCCAGCTAGGAGTACTGTTTTGTCGGCGTTAACTAGTGTAAGCCGCGTAGAGTACACGTATGGCCAGTTCGGCGCCTACGTCGTGTCAATCAATGGGCATAGGGAGAAAATACTCTCCAAGAAAGAGGGGTATTCGTGGATGTGGTACTTATATAACGCTACATCGGGTAAACTCGAGTATGGACCGGTGGCAGCGGATAAGTATATCTTATCAAATGGTCAAATAATACTCTGGAGATATGAGCACTGGAAGACATCAGGATAGCTTGGAGGAGCCAAGGGAGGAGTGGATTCTCCTACTACTCCTCTTATATCTCCTAGGAAGGTTGGGGAGGAGACAGATAAGTAACTACCTCGGTATAGGTGAGGGTAAGGTAAAGCGTATCATAAAGGAACTTAGTGAAATGAACCTTATAGACACTAAGCGTGGCGGAGAAGCCCTAAGTAGAGATGGTTTAGAGTACTTGAGAAACTATTTTTCACTAAATAACATATTCTCTGTTAGCCTCTTTGATACTAGAGAGATATGTGAAGACTGTGAGGGTATAGGCTTCCTCCTAAGGAACGCCTCCCTCAGTAGGATTTTAGATATACGTGACGAAGCAGTTAGAGGCGGTGCAGACGGTGCACTTATAATAAGGGTTGAGGAAGGTAAGCTTATATTGCCTCCAGACTTAGGTACCGTAGGGAAATATTTCCCTAGACTTGAGAATCAGCTTATAAGTATATTTAGTGTGCTGGATGGAGATATAATAATATTATCCTATTCCAGAAGGTTTAGTGGAGCATTGATTGGTGGGTTAAAGGCGGCTATAGCCGCTAGCAGAATTTAGAACTAAGCGTTTATCCCCCTTTACCCATTCTGTTAAAAATGTAGTGGATTGCATATGTAGTAAGGGATAAACTATTAGTTTTACTTAAGTAACCACTGGTACTAGAGTCCTAATACGAGTATAAGTTTCTTAACATATTTTTAAGGTTCTAGGTCTTATCAGTCTTTATATTAAATATTTATCTAGGTCTTCTATTATGAAATACATGAATGTCTAGCCTAAATGTGGATACTCAAAGACTTTATGAAGAATTGCTTGAGTGGTATAGGCACTCGAAGATAGGTGGTGAAGCCCTCCTCAAGAAGGATCTAGAGATGTTTATGAGCCAAGGATTATCGCGTGAAGACGCTATTAAGAGACTATATGTTACTATTTTCGGCGAAACTAGGCCAATCCCTGGGGTTAGCGTGGAATCGGCTCTAGAAGTATCGCTAAGAAAGCTTAGGGAGAAAACAGAGTCTGCTGGAGCGTTAATTATATTCCTCATATTTATTTCCTTTATACTCTTCGCGTTTTCCCCTCCAGCCGCTGCAATTATGTTCTCCCTAGGTGTTCTAGCCATATTTCTTCTATCTCTAACGAGTACTACCTGGAGCTTTAGGGAGACTCTACGGTTTGAGAAATCATCCTCATACCTAAATGAAGTTATAAACGAGGTGCCTAGTATCTACCAGGAGATTGTACTCGAAGACATAAAATATAGTGTTTCTAACCACTCGCTATCTATCACCTTCTCTGCTGGAGGTGCGGTTAGGGAGAGATCGGGTAGAGCCAACAATATTGTCTACGCTGAGCTAGGAGTATTTAGTATCAGTGCAGATTTCGGGGTGGATGGTGAAGACTTAGTCGTTAATGTTGTGTATAGTGGCTCCCCACCTAGCAAATATATCGAGTTGGCTGCAGAAGCCTACGAAAAATATGTAGTTGGGTTTAGGGTCGCCGTTAGGAAAGCCATCGAGAAAGTTAGACCTAAAGTAAGTATCAGGCTTGAATTCGATAAACTTGTTAAGCTACTCTCGGAGAAGGGTATAATCGTTAAGGAGGTTAAATGCCCTAAGTGTGGTGCTCCAGTCAGGTTACCAGGGAAAGGGGAGGTAACAGTATGTAAATATTGTGGCGCAACACTAACTGTATATGATGTTCTCAAAATTATTAAGAAAACACTAAGTGAATTTGAACTCTCCTAGCTTTTCCCGAAACACCAGCTTTATTCAATACTCAAACCTAAGTTACCTAGTTCAGCCTTTATTTTCCTGTAGAGTTTGAGGTAATCTTCCCTAGGTTTAATCTCTGCTAAATCGTATAGTTCTGGGAAGGATTTACCTGGCTCAGGATTCCCTAATTTAGTTTCATACTTCTTGAGCAACTCTAGGACTATGTCGTTAGCGTCCCCAGGAGATAATTTCTCCTTTATAACCGCTTGAGCTACCTCTCCCATAAACCTTGCCTCAAGGCCAGAGCCATATGGTTTTTTCCCTGCAGTTGGCGTAGGCCCAAGTAGGTTGAGTCCCGAAACCGTGGCTACAATAGTGTTAGCCGCTATCTCGTAGAAAACCATCTCCGAGCCAGCGCCAGCAGCTGGCCAAATATCACCTACGAGAGGCGAATTGAGGAAACAACCACTTAGCCCTACTACGCTCTCAACCCACATACACTCCCTGACACTTGTAGCCTCAAGCCTTATGTGTACAGGGTGTATAAGGTGGTAGCTAGCTCCGTAAGCTAGTTGAGCTATAAGTATCTCGGCTATGGAGCATATAGCTGTTCCAGTAGCTCCTCTAGCAAAACCGCCTACAATTGGATCTACTAGAGAAGCATTATGGATACCCTTCATTAACCCTATAGCTGCTTTCGTTAGTTGGTGGAAATCAACTTTAAGCTCGTTTAACACTGGTACTAACTGTGCATCCCCCTCCTCAAGTAGGTTTAGAGCCATAGCTGATAAACTACCTATACTTGTAATACTACTTTCAGCACCAAGTACATGCATACCTGGTCTACCCCCCACCCTCAACGCCTCCTTGACTTTGCTTACCTCAACTACAGTCGCTAAAGCCTCACTTGGCGCGAGATTCCTTACTTTCACTCCCTTAACTATATTTATGCTTCCATGATCCACAGCATCTACGAGAGGCTCCTGTACATATGACAATACACTCTCCAGGAAGTACCCCTCAGGGGTAGGTGTACCAGCTAAGCCGCCGAAAATAAATGGTTTCCCATCTAAGCCGTTCCTCCTTAACCTAAGTATCCTTGAATCCTTACCCCTGCCTACGATAAGTGTATCTCTAGCGTTTCCAATAGCTTCCTTTACCTCTTCTTCATCTACTTTCACCACTCTTTTCTCGTCTAGTACATATATCCCCGTCTCTAGTAGTAGGGTTAAACCAGCTTCAAAAACCCTTTTAGGTAAGGTATTATCGCTGGGAATAATCTCGTTTCGGTTAAATTCTATACCGAATTCTTTCTCAAGTCTAGCGATAGTTGAAGAAACATATTTTAAGTCGAAAGTCTTCATGTCTACTAGCTCTGCACCTTCAAGTCTTCTCTCCAGAGAGAATGGAGGTAGTTTCATACAACTAATATTAGCTATAGATACACAAAAGTATTCGGTAAATACCTAGGTAGGGATTCAGAGCTATTATATTATTATATTTAACTTAAGGTAATATATAGCTTAGATTTTATGCCGCTTAATTACGACAAATTAGCATATGGAAGGAGATATACTAGAGTTTATAGCGAAGGTGCATGTTTTTGGGAGGATTTAGTGCCAACATATGCTCTCGTGGAGTTTGTCGAGAGAGAAATCTTCCCCAAGGAGGTTTGGGCCTTAGACCTAGGCTGTGGGGAGGGGCGTGACTCTATTTTCCTCGCTAAACATGGATTTAATGTTATAGGGATTGATGTAGCTCCCTCAGCAATTCATAAAGCTAGAGTAAGAGCTAGAAGAGAGAATGTGGAGATAGAGTTCATTGTAGGTGATGTAACGTATCTAGATTTCCTTTTAGACGGGAAATTTAGTCTTGCAGTAGATATAGGATGTTTACATACGATAGTTGATGAAGAGTGTAGATATAGATATCTTAGAGGTGTATATCGGGTACTTAAGGTAGGTGGATTATTTTTCTCCTATAATTTAGGGAGTGAGGAGAAAATCAAGCTTGAAGATTTAGTGGGAAGACATAGGTCTAAAAGCACTGTTACACATAGAATAAGGACGGTAGATGGTAAGGAGAAAGACATTGTACTTCCGATAATTCCAGCTTGGCCTAAAACTGGAGATCAATATGTAGAGGAGTTTGAGAGAATAGGTTTTAGAGTTATTTTAAGAGAAAAAAGGGTTGATAAAATATTCGGTGGTTGCTGGATGATTATAGCGAGGAAAGAGTAATTACATTAACGAAATTGTTATGTTCCAATAACCTATTCTCTACGTGTTAATTTAGAATCACGGCTTTACCGTTAAGGGTATTATTTTCTCCTTTACGTATTTTAGTGCCGAGTCTTCATCTATCTTGGAGAAAAATGTTACTACGCAGTTACGTGTTAAGCCTATAACCATTCCTTCCTCGGCTTCGAAGACTACATACCATATTTTCCCGAGCCTAAGGTACTCGTTGTATAATGTTGTATCAGCTAATTGTTCACCATAGAGAGAAAGCTTATCAACTCCTGGTAGCTTAACGTTATCAAAGAATATCACTTTTGCTGACCCTGGTCTCTCCTCGTGTAAAGCTTTAAGTGTCTCCGCTGGAATCCACGCCTCCAATATAGCGTCCTTCCTGGCAGATAGTATAGTTGAGAATATAGAAGCTACTCTATTCGCTCTAAGCTTCTTGGCAGCTACTATTAGTAGAAGTCTACCGTCATAACCATAGAACTCGAAGAACGTTGATACCGAGACTGGGGCCCTAAAGTCCACACCCCTATAGTTCAGGGAAACTATAAAACTTTCAACAAAATTACCTAGTAGGCTACCTCCTTTTTCTCTAAGATTAGTTACTTCGAAACCTACTTCAACCTCCTTTCCATTTACTTCCTCTACTTCAACCATTTTATAATTTTTTAGTTTTAAGGCTATAGTAGTAAGATCAGTTTTTTCTACGACTTCGAAGACTTTAAAAGTAAGAACCATAGAGACACCTTATTTTCCTATAATTATAAGTCTACTGGATTTCCTAAATATATTTGGATCAATATAGGCGATAAAATTAGCGAAAATATTTATAGTAGTACTATAGAGTAGTACTGATGTATGTAGTGAAGGTTACTAGAAAGGGACAGGTAACTATACCTAAGAAACTCCGTGAGACTCTTAACATAAAGGAGGGCGATTTACTTAACGTTGAGGAGAAAAATGGGAAGATTATTTTTAGTAAGCTTGATGTCCCGGAACCTGGAATTCCTGTAGGAAAGGATGAGTATAGGAGGATTATTGAGGACCTTGAGGAGGTACGTGAAACGTGGCGTTAGTTCTAGATACACGTTTTTTAATAGCTCATACCTTCCCACCTACTAGAGAAGATAGAGATAGGATTAAGCTCTTTACAGCAAGGATTCGCCGCGAGAAACTCTATATACCTAGTATTGTGTTAGTAGAGTACCTCAAGGTTGCTGGTAGAAGAATTGGTGGTGAAGCCGCTAGAGTAAGATTGCGTTCATGGATTAATGCAGGGGCCGAAGTCATATTTCTCTCTGAAGAATCGGCTTTTAAAGCTGGAAATTTATCGCTCAGAAATCCTAGAGTTCCCTTAGCGGATATAATTATCGCAGCTATTGCAGCTACATGTAATGCAACTATAGTATCAGATGACCCACATTTCAGCGTATTAGGTGCGAGGACCATATGGTATAAGTGATCTCTAAGATTCTCTTAGATTAGCTATGTCTTTCTTTATCCGATACCTTATTTAGTAAAAGATACTATTTTCTACTCTGGAGGTATTAGGTGGATGCCAGCTACAATAAAGGAAGTTATACTTGAGAACTTTATGTCCCATAGATATTCTAGGATCCCCCTTAAACCTGGTTTAAATATTATTACTGGACCGAATGGGTCTGGGAAATCCAGCATATTACTTGGTATATCTGTTGCCTTGGGTCAAACCTATACTGAGAGGGGGAGAAAACTTAGTGATTTGATACGTAGGGGCGAGGATATTGCTCGTGTAACAGTTGTATTAGATAACTCGCCCGTAAGGACTAGGAGGCCTTTACCATGGTTCCGCAGCGACGAAGTATACTTTACCAGGTATATTAGGGGTGACGGACAATACTGGCATGAAGTAAATGGTAGGTCGGTCCCTAAGGTGGAGGTTTACCGATACCTCTCGAGGATAGGTCTTAACCCCGATAATATGTTGATTATTATGCACCAGAATATGGTTGAAGAATTCGCTTTCCTCTCCCCGCAGGAAAAGTTGCGGGTAGTTGAGGATGCAGTAGGTCTTAGAGGATATAGAAGTAGGATACTCTCTGCCCTAGCAAAATTAGAGCATACGAAAAAGGAAGAAGAGAAAGTTAGGGAAATGCTAGCTAAGGCTGAAGATGCATTAAGCTACTGGAAAGAGATGTATGATAGATACATTAAGAAAATTGAACTTGAAGAAAAGATTAAGTTGTTAAAAAGAGAAAGAGCTTGGGTGATAGTTAGGGATAAAGAGGGGGAACTCAAGGATTTATTGAGTGAAATAGAGGGTATTAGGAGGGAAATTGAGGATGAAAAACTAGTACTTACTGACAAGACCAAACATATAGAGAAATTAAAGCCCGAAATCAGTAAGGTCGAGGATAGTATAGTCAGAGAAATCGTTGATTTAAGGAAAGGTATCTCCCTACTCAGGAATATGTGGTTAGAGTACGCTAATTTATTGGCAGACATTAAGTTAGTGAGGTTTAAGTTATCTCTCTTAGAGCGAGAACTAGAGCATTATTTGAAGGATGAGAGAAAACTGAGGAATAGGTTAAAGGAATTAATTAGGAAAGCACAGGAGTTTGGAGGTAGAATTGAATCTACTAGAGACCTAAGGGAGATTGAAGAAGAAATTAGAGCTACTGAACTCTCTATAGCCGCTTTAGGGGATATACCTGAGAATGTCGTAGACGCCTTTAAGAAGTATAGTAGTGCCTTCGAGGAGCTATCTAGGAGGGCGGAAGAGGTAGCTCAGAATAGGAGGAGAACCCTAGAGGAGCTGGAGAGACGCGTTAATATATGGAGGCAGAAGCTAGTATCGTTAATTTCGAAGGTTGCTGAAACCTATAGACAGTTCCTACAAAGCTTTGATGCTATAGGGGATGTGAGGATTATAAATCTAGAGGACTTCAGCAACACAGGCTTAGAGTTGACCGTCGGTTTCAGGGGCCTAAAACCCTCGCTTTTAGATCCCTATACTCTAAGTGGAGGTGAACGAACCACAGCTATTATGTGCTTCTTGCTTGCATTACAATCTTATATAAAGTCTCCTATAAGAGCTATTGACGAGTTTGATGTACATATGGATCCAAACAATAGGGAGGCTATACTAGATATCGTGATAAAGCTCGCAGAGGAGAATAAAAATATCCAGTATATCTTGATTACACCTGGACCAATTAATAGAATGCCTAGAGAAGCAAACATCCTACTTGTGCAGAAAGTTAAAGCATCTTCTACCCTCTCCCTAATTAGGTGAATTATATGAGTGTAAACGCTCGAGTAAGACTTAGGGAGCTATTAGAAGAGCTTACGGAGAGCTTCCGCAAAGCATCCGATCCATTCAAGATAGATATCAAATATTTTATTGAAGAACTTAGAAAGATTCTTCCAGAATTGTCGGATGAGGACTTAATAATTGATGCTGAGATCCTTGAGCAATTAGCTAATATCATCAAGGAACAGGAGAGATGGGTTATAGGGAGAACATCGATGTTGGTATTAGGTCCCTTTATAGCTCTACTTAAGATATCTACACTCTCTAAAGAAGAACTTGCAAAGGAGCTCGCGGGAGCATTACACCCAATAGTTGAACTGGAACAAGTAACTTGGATAGATGTATTGAGGGGATTAAACTATCTTTCCACTAGGAAGAGATATTCACTAGAGGAATTAAGAGAACAGAGAGTTGAGGTAGCTACTGAGAAGGATCTTAAGGAGCTAGGTTTACTTGCAAGAATCGATTTGAGGGAGATTATTAGAGAAGTTGAGGAGAAGATACTTAGGCATATTAAACATAGCAAGGTTATTGACTACCTTGATGTAGTTAGAGATAGAGATATATTTAGGAGCTTCCTAAGAGCCTACGCTGTATCATACCTAGCTACTACAGGGAAAATTAGCCTATACTATAACCCCCTAGAGGAAAAATATTATATAGTTAAAGCCTGCGAAGATGGTGACTACCAATCAGTAGTTATACCATTCGGGGTTGTAGCTGATGCAAACTAGAGTACCTCAATCTAAGATTAGGAAAGCTGCTAGGATCCTCCTATTTAGGAGTAGAGGAAAGCCTGGAGTGAAGGGTTGGGAACTAAGGAAGTTCCTTGGAGAAAACTATATCGAGGTAGTTAAGGCACTGAATAATTATCTAGGGAATCTCGGTATAACTATTAAGGTAGTTGATGAGAAAGGTAATGTACTTAGTTTTGACGCAGATAGTGCTGTCCTTAGGAGAGCTATCTTCATCCCCGTACTGAAGGAGCCGCCTACGCTACAGGAACTTAAGACGTCTGGGTGGAGGATAGATGATATCGCTATGCTCTCGGTATCCTTACTCTACCTACTCTCTAGGGATGGAAAGGCTCCGAGAAAGGAGCTTATAGAAGTACTATACTCTAAATTTGGGAAATGGAGAGTAAACTATACACTTGAGAGACTAGTTAAACTTGGCTATCTAGAGGAAGAGGGGGATGTGATAGCTATAGGGTGGAGATCTAAGATAGAGGTGGATTTTGGCAAAATCCTAGGGTTAAAGGTATAGTTCTAGCATTAAGAGGTATTTTGTTCCATTTATCCCTACCACTTCATTCTATCAGAAGTATATGCTTGTTATACTCTAATCTTCGAGGTAGGATAAAAGTTTCTACCTAAACTTTTAGCCTAAGTATGGTATTATAGACCTCAAACCTCTAGATCTAGAAACCGCAGTGAAGCTAGCCTCGATCTTGGCTGAAACAAAGGGGGGACTCCAAATAATCTTGTTATCGAAAAGGAGATGCATGAGATATGTAGAAAAATTGGATACAGGAAGATATAGGATCTAGCTTTACCTATTATCTCTAAGGACTATGGTAGAATATAGCGGTGTCTATTTTACTGGAGAGAATTTTACACCTATTTTCTCCTCCTATGTTGCATCAACCATAGCCTCCTTATAAACGAGTTAATATCCCCATTATAGTATCTAGCTATATCCGATATCTCTCTGAAGCTAAAACCTGCAGCTCTAGCTAAGATAGCTCCTAGACCATACTCTTGTAGCAACTTTAGGCTATTCCAGAAATTTCTACAGCCCTTACCCCTAGCTTTCTTGCACCTCTTAAGTCTTAAACTTATGTCTCTTTCACCCTTAGTGTCGAAAACTAATCTTTCTGAGAAACAGACCGGACATTCAAGCCTCTCTATCTCAGCAATAGGGGAACTCCAAACGTAGCCACAATCTAAACAACCAAGAGAAATAAAACTCGATAGTAGCTTAGTCTTGAACAATACTAATCTAATCATATCCCTCTTGTCGGGTGAAACAGGCTCCAAGTATTCACTTAAGTACCTATAGTGCTCTAATGTTAAACTCGTGGGTCCTCTAATACACTTAATCTCTATTTCTCTACTCTGAATCCTCTTGATCACTTTAAGAGCATTCTCTAAATCCATATCTCTATAGAGAACCTCTTTCAAGGCCTCTCTGTAGGGCGGAGTATCCCTAAGGGAGAGAACTATTTTCTCGATATCCCCCCTACCTAAGGTAGTTCCAGGCTCTATGACACCCATTTTTCTAGCAACCTGCTGAAGTCTCCACCTAAACAAGCGGCTATCTTCGACAGCCTTTACAATGTGTTTCCTGAAAGCCTCAATAGTTGTACCCTCCAATATAGTCTTAACCTCCTCTATACTAACTCCATCCGCCCTCAGTAGAATCCTATAGGGCTTCTCGGACACATATACAGGCAGACCGAATAGCCTCGAAATCCTATAAGATAGGTATTTACCAAGAGCTCTGTTAACCCTATTACCAAAGTGGGCATGCACAACTATGATATCTTCAGCTTCCTCAACCACTACTCTCCTATCCGTAGGGACAGGTAGACCTTCTCTAGCCATCTGATAGGTACTTCGTATAGCTTTCTCCATTGTTTCAACACCTACGCTATATCTCGATGAAATAGTTTCCGCTACCTCCCTCAAACTAAAGTGTTTCTTCGCAAACTCCTCAACAATACCCCTAATTTCACCAACCCTCTGTGCTACGTGGAATGGAACCGGGATTTCTTCACCAACCCAGCTTGGTATAGCACTCTTATAGTCATCTATAGGCCTAACATAAACAACATTTTCTGTTAGGGATACCACTTCCCACGGTCTACCAGCCATAATAAATCTTGCACCCGGCTCACAATACTCAGCAACAAAGAAATCGTCGAGAAAACCTACAAAAGCGCTCTCTTCTTTCTCAATAACTTCGTACTGCTTTACCTCAGGTATCATAGATAATACCTGGTAGAAATACTCGTAGCTCCTCCTACCAGCTGGCCTAACGTATCCACCTCTTACCCTTATTAACCCAATATCCTCTAGAAACTTCACAACCTCTCCAAATTCTTCCTGCCCTAAATCCCTATAGGGAATTGTTCTCCTCGCTAGCTGGTAAATCTCCTCCACACTATACATGCCACTTATAGCAAAACCAACTATTTCATGTGCTAGAACATCGTAGGGCTTTTCCGGAGGTATTGATGGCTCAATACTTTCCTCTTCCAGGAGATCTACTAGAACAATTGATTCTAGGGCATTATCGCTATCCCCTACAAGTATAACGCCTTTGCTAACCCTCCCAATGCGGTGACCAGACCTACCTATTCTCTGCACTAGCCTCCTAACTTCCCTAGGTGAGTTATACTGGATAACGAAATTCACGTGACCAATATCTATCCCAAGCTCCATCGAGGAGGTACAGATAACACCCTTTATTTTACCTCCCCTAAACATCTCTTCGATTCTCACCCTCTCCTCCTGTGAAAGACTCCCGTGGTGGACATATACTGGGAATTTTATATCCCAGAGCTTGAGCCTACTCCCCAGGACCTCGACTGTAGGCCTAGTGTTAGAAAATATAAGTACACTACCATAATGCTCCACAGCTTCCCTGATGTAGCGCAGCCTAGCAGCTAGATCTACTGGAACCATAAGTTTCTCTGCTAGAACATAATCCTCCTCCTCAACATTAGGCCACACGACACTTACCTTAAGTAGTTTAGCTACGGGAGTATAGACTACTCTACACTCCCTTCCAACCCCTGTAATAAACGCAGCTACTTCCTCAGGGTTCCCGACGGTAGCAGATAACCCAACTATCTGGAAATCTCTACCAATAATTTTCCTAGCTTTCTCAAGGAGTAAGGCTAACTGAACACCACGCTTACTATCGGCAACTTCGTGCACCTCATCAACTATAATCCACTTTAGGCTCTGAATATGTTGTCTTAATCTACCACCTACTAGTAGCAACTGGAAAGTCTCGGGTGTAGTAATCAATATATCTGGTGGTTTAAGAGCCTGTATTCTGCGTTCACTAGGCGAAGTATCTCCATGCCTAACAGATAAACGTAGGTCAAGTTTCAGGGTCCACCACTCAAGTCTATCCAATAGGTCTCTATTTAGGGTTCTCAGTGGAGTAATATATATGACTTTAATGCCTCCATTTCCCACCTCCATAAGTTGAGAAACTATCGGGAGAAAAGCCGCTTCTGTTTTGCCTGTTCCAGTAGGAGATACTATGAGTACATTCCTCCCAGTAAGTATATGAGGTATTGCCTCCTTCTGCGGCGGAGTAAACTCTGTGAACCTCTCTACCCAAAGCCTCTTGACTCTCGGGTGAAGCCTATCTAGTATGTCATGCGTAGACATTAGTGATCTCTAAGCTAGATAGAGCGTATTATACTAAAAACTTAGTGGATAATTAAGATAATGGCAGCGGTTATGTTCCTCTCCCACTACCATATAGAATTGCCTATACACGACATAGATTATTTTTCGAAACCTATGAAACTTACGAGAGAAAATTAAGCTGATAGCTAGAGGTATTCATACAGAGAAGAAAACTGGTAAAAAAGGAATTAATTTATTGTTTTTCAGGCGCCTTAATAAACAGGTACTCGTAGATTACTGCACCAATAATTGCACCAACTATTGGTCCAACCCAGTAAACCCAGTGAGCTGTCCAGTTACCAGATACAAGTGCTGGACCGAAGGTTCTAGCTGGGTTGAGGGACGTGCCGCTTATAGGGCCACCCCACCAAATCAATGCACCAACAACGAGGCCTATACCCCATCCAGCCCATCCCTGCGGGGCTTTACCCGATACAGCTATACCCATGATAGTGAACATTAGGATAAATGTCATAACTATCTCGTTTACACATGCTATCACTGGGTTACCGCCTATGATATCGCCGGGTAGAGTTAGACCAAAATAAACCTTCCCGGCGACCGCTGGTCCATAGATAATATAGTGGGTTGCTGAAGCGAGTACAGCACCAATTATCTGGGAAACTATATAGGGTACTACTTCACTAGCCGGGAATCGCTTAATTACTGCGAGAGCTATAGTTACGGCCGGGTTAATATGGCACCCGGAGATATGGCCAACCGTGTATATTGCTACCGCCACCGCTATGGCGAACGCGAAACCTATACCGAATAGAGCTGCGGCAGGCGATACAAACTCGAGGGTTGATGCAAACGTTATAACCGCTCCGGGGCCAATAAAGACTAGTATATATGTGCCGAGGAGCTCAGCTAGGCACCTCTGTGTTAAGGTGTATTCACTCATGCTACTCACCTCAGGAAAGGTAAAAAAAGGATTAATAGATTGGGAGCTCTTTTGTGACCCCTAGCCTGTAGTAGCAGTGGAATCTCCTACCAGTAAGTAGTCTCGAAGCTGCACAATCCTTACATATTAGTGGCGGCGAAATAACCCTCTCGGGGTATAGAGCTACTATATATGTGTTTGCGGTAGCTGTAACTGGCTCGCTTGTAAGTAGGCATGGGAAGTCAGCTAGCCTCATTAATGCTGAGAATCTTACCGTTATTGCACAACCTGGATAGGTATATTCCTCCGGGTGCTGTAGTACGTGGTTCTCCTTGATCGGTGTGAAATCAATATCTACCTTGAATATCTTCCCGCCCTTACCTATTGGTGGTGGAGCTATAATCTTCTCCCCCCTAACTAGCATATCCATGAAGTCCGCGTTGTGTAGCTCCGCTGCAGCTCCCCTCTTCGGGTACTTGAGTACAAAGTTATAGAATCTCTTAACTAGGAGGTCGATTACCATAGGTACTGTGAAGCCATCTAAGCCGAGTATGTAGGTTGTTGCTGCAGCTAAGGAGCCGGTAGCTCCCCTCAGGATCTTGTATGGGTCTGTAAGTTTCCCTGCTTCAAGTAGCTTATTCAGCGTCTTCTCGAGGACTCCGGTTACAGACTCCATTATAGCGAAGACAACGTCGTCCTTAGCCATATTGTACATCGACTGTGCAATATGGTGTCCAACGTCACCTACACAGTAGGCTGGTACAACACATATATTACCTAGATGTATACCTGCGTTGAAAGCTGCTTTAACGTAGGGCTCTAACCTAGATCTATAACGTTTCATGTACTCGGCTGGATCAAAGCTCTCGTGCTTAGCTTCCTCCATAACCTTTACCTGCGTCTCGACTGGGGAGAGCCACATCTCCTTTAGCCTAGCTATCTCTGCATCAACAGCCTCTGTTAACGTCTTGCCAGCCTCCACTGCCTCGATGAATTTAGTGGCGAAGCCATAGGATGTATTCATACCCCAGCTTTTAGCCGCTAGAATAGTTTCCTTATATTTCTTATCAATGTCGAGTTTGTCTAGTATTGTAGCGAATATTCCGGGCATACCGCCTACGGATACTGCGAAGTCAACTACACATACTGGGCCATAGTAGCCTGTAGCTTTCCGCATAGCTTCCTTGCCTATAAAGGCTTTAATCTCCGGTTTATCGAAACTCTTCACGAAGGTTTCAACAGCCTCCCTGAACTTAGGGTCAAGCTCATAGAGTATCTCTAGTATAACTGGTGTCTGGTAATGCTCTACAAATGGGTCATCTTTGGGTAGTATTGTCTCATTCTTAGCAATCTCCTTTAGGATCTCGAAGTGGGCAATAACTGAGTTTACATGTAGGTCTATGACTTCCTTCTTCATTCCCTCGAGAGGCTTCATCTTCTTAACGGCTTCAACATAGGGGGCTGCATCAGATACCTTGAAGGTTGTTCCTCTCTTCTCCCTTATAACCTCTATATCTGCTTTCTGGGCAGCTACAAGATCCTCGACAATCTTTTTTGCAACCTCAGGAGATATAGAAGACATGTTTATCAAGAATTAATATGTAGATTTTTACTAATAAAATTTTTGAGTATAGATTTTGCCAATCGATAGTAATCAAATAATATACAATGTATTTCAGGTTATTTAATTGAACAAAAGTACAATACATAGAAC
>JALURH010000238.1 GCA_027017025.1 Thermofilaceae archaeon | reverse complement strand
TAAACTAAATACAATTACGTTCTGGCTATCAATAATATTTGGGGCATTCGGGACAGCCCAGCTCGTAGCCGCGATAGCACCCCTATTTATGGGGATAGTTGAGTCTACAGTTATAACCTTTCTCTCCGTTATAATCCCAGTTATAGGTGGTTTATTATTCGTCAAGAAGTGGGTGAGAGAATGAGTATAGAGTTATCTCCTGATGGCAAGAGACTCCTCAAGCTAATAGGGTTATACACGGGATCTATGGGGAATGTTGAAAGATGGATTAAGAATTATGCACTCTGGGTTCTAGTATACTATGGGATAGTGAAGGGTGTATTCGAGAAATACGACTATACCCCTATAATAACGTTATGGTATGGTTACCTCAGGGTTGTTAATGTAAGTATGGAAGCTGAAGCAGATTTAATGAAGCTTAGGAGCCTCGGCTTAGTTAATAAGCTTAGGCTCGCTACCAGCAAGTATAGGTTTATTACAGCATACATGATCACCGAAAAAGGTAGGAGATTCCTCGAGGAACAACCACGTGAAGAACTAGAAATTGTAGATAAAGTTTTTGCTGAAAATGGGAAGCCAGCTGAGATAATTTTTAGGGAAAATGGTGTACCAGAACTCGTCTTCCCGAGCGGTAGGAGAGAAGAAGTCAGTATACTGGAAGCTGAGGATGTTACATATGAAGCTACGCCAAAGATAGCGTAGCTGGTCTCCAATATACTCACACCCTTATTCCCCCAGCTGAGTCCGCTACTTCTATCTTAGTATATAAACATGTTATGTATATAACATATGTGAAGGGGGAAGATGTTATAGTAGTTGCATTAGGTGGAAACGCATTAGTCAAAGAGGGACAGAGAGGAACATTCGATGAACAACTAACTAATATATTAGGGATAGCGCCAGCACTAGTTGAGTTGGCTAGAGAATTCAGGGTTATCTTGACTCACGGGAATGGTCCACAGGTTGGGGCATTGTATTTACAGCAGGAGTATGTGCAAGATAAGGTACCTGCAATGCCTCTCCACGCATGTGTTGCAATGACACAGTCTCTTATAGGGTATATGATCCAGCAAGCAATTAACCAAGTTATGCCTAGCATACCGGTATCTGTGATAACTACTAGAGTATTGGTAGACTTAGATGACCAGGCTTTCAGGAACCCCACAAAGCCTATTGGGCCATACTACTCTGAGAATGAAGCTAAGAGGATGCAGGAGAAAAGAGGGTGGGTTTTCAGGAAGATAAATAGGAGGGGTTATCGCAGGGTTGTTCCATCGCCTAGACCAGTAGAGATTATAGATATGGAGCCTATTGTAAATGCCTTAGGTAGTGGTGGTATAGTCATAGCTGGTGGAGGAGGGGGGATTCCAGTAATTAAAACCAGGGATGGATTTAGAGGGGTTGATGCCGTTATAGATAAGGACTATACCTCCTCATTACTAGCTAAGAAGGTTTCGGCTAAGGAACTCATTATATTAACAGATGTTGAAGGCGTGTACCTAAACTATGGTAAACCCCAGCAGAAACTTCTTAGAGAAATTACGGTTACTGAAGCCAGGGAGTATCTCTCCAAGGGTTATTTCCCCCCGGGATCTATGGGGCCAAAGGTTGAAGCAGCAGTAGAATTTGTTGAATCTACTGATAAGCTGGCTGTAATTGGTTCACTCAACAAGATACTTGATGTAGTAGCCCGGAGAGAGGGGACGGTAATACATTCCTAGGGTTAGCTAGAGTCGTTATCGCTGTCCAAAACGTTGTTGTTACTTCCAGTAAAGAGTTTATAATCGTCAACTATAATTACCGAAGCTCTTAGGGCTTCCCTCCACCAAGGCTTTTTTAGAAGCCTCTCCGCCTCCTCCGGAGACCATATTATTGCTTCAAACCCCTCAGGAATAAGATCCACTATATACAATGCTCTCCTAACAAATGGTTTACCCCTAAACCACTCGGATACGATAATTATGTCCACATCGCTCCAGACATTAAAGTCGTCTCTTGCGTAGCTTCCAAAAACCACCATGGATAATCTACCAATTTTCCTACGCAGTTTTAGAGCCAGCCTATTGGCTTCCTCTAGAACCCTCTCCTTCCTCTCCCTCCTCTCCCTCAAAACTGCATCCAGCCCTTCTCCCACATTCAATCACTACACTAATTAATCTAGATGCACACTCATATACCTCTTCTGCCTCATACCTAGTGTAGTACTCATATGGGGCACCCTCCGCAAAGGCATCTGGGTATCTCGGCGGAATATACATTTTATCTAGTAGGGCGGCACACCTCTCCAACTCATTATCCTCTCCACATACTGAGCTGAACTCTCTATATAGCCTAAGAACACTATGCCCAAAAGCTGGTCTACCAAACCCCCTGAGGATAGCTTTTAGTGCGTACTCGGCTGCCTGCTGTGCCTTAAAACAAGCCCAACCATATCCTTCATACTCTATATCCGCTTTAACTAGCTTTAATGTATGTAGAGCCTGCTTCATCCACCTAGAGTATTCCTCACAGTCCAAAACTAAAGCACCTAGTAGAGAATTACCTTACCTATCCTTAAATTCTTTAGTTCCCTATCCTCGCTGCCGTCTAGCTAGCTGATAGCTTACTAGTATTCTATAGGTTTTCTGGAGGGCGTCGCGTAACCCCAGTATTTCAACCATACTTGAGTATAGTTTTAGAGCAGATTTCACCGTCGCAACGTGATCCCTAACGTGTTTATAGAAAGTGCTTAACTCGGACTCTAAGCTTACACCTATCTCTGGATCTACTAGGGTTACTCTACCAGCTGCACGAGGCGATATTTCCTCAGGCGTTGATACTAGATAGAATGTTGAGAAAGTATTTGCGGCTCTAGCTGCCCTAGCTATAGCTATGTAGTCCTGGTATGGGTTAGCATAGTCTGTAATTACGTATATAGGTGACTTCATCCCGAGGCTACAGTAAATATCGTATACCTCTTTGATCCCTATAGAGCCTCTAGGCTCCTCAAGGCATATATACTTTAGGAGTATATAAGGTATCTTAGCCGGATCTATATTGGAGAGAACCTTAACATTATCTGCGAGAAATACTAGCGTTACGTTATCCGATAATTGTCTAGACATTTCTGAGAGAAGAGTAGCAATGTATAGTGATACCAGGTATTTACCTTTGAATGCTAGAGACGCTGTGTAATCAAACACAATTGTAGTATGTACCTTTTTCTCAGCCCTAAACTCCTTTGTGATAAGTCTCATCTCCCCGCTGGGTTTAGTAGATCTAGCTGAGAGTCTCCAATCAATAAACCTTATATCGTCCCCATACTCATAGTCTCTAAAATCTTCGTATTCTATTCCCAAACCCTTCCTCCTAGTAGATGCAGTACCTATAAGTAGACTTACGGCTTTCTCCCTAGCACTATATACAACTACTCTAGCCCTCCTACACCTCTCCCCAGAGTGCTGTCTGCCAACTCCACCTACAATCAGGTATCCCTCAGCTTTTTATACCATAGAGGTTTTTATATACTGTATGTCTAGTGATGCACTAGGCCATAAATTCTTCAGCATTGATGAACTAGTTGACGCTATTATAGTTGACTCGGAGGGATTAATATATGGCAAAGTACGAGACTACTACCTAGAGGGCGGGAAATTATTCCTAAGAGCATATATCGAGGTTAAAGCTAAGGAGAAAGTAGTACACCTAGACAAAATAGTGTCTACGCTCAGGGAGAAGGGAATTAATATACCTGCTGACGCACCTCTAGAACTTATAGTCGCTAGAGCTAGGGAGGAAGGATTAGATATACCCTATAGGGTTGCCAAGAAAACCTATAGGCTACTTAAGGGTATATTCCCCGTAGATGAAATCCTCTGGATAGATTCTATAGTCCTAGAGGGAAAAGAGGGGAGGGAGGAGAAGATAACGGTAGTTTTACTTAAGACGCCTCGTGAGGCTATGTATAGAGGCTTACCCGAGCAAAGGAATGTACCGCTCGTAGGAGAAGATTATTTCAGGGATAAACTCGTGTTGAGCCTAGGTGGGGGAATCCTAGGTTATGCATCTGAGCTAGTTATAGGCTCCGGCGAGGTTGGCCTAAGAGTCTACAAGAGGAGGGGGACTAGAGGCTACATTAATTGGCTCGGATTTATTACGTGGCTGAGACGTAAGAAGAAAACAGGGATCGCGGAGAAACTCTCCGAATTTATCGATCCATATAGGAATAGTAGGCTAGAGCTATCTAAGCTTGAGGAAATAAAGGCTCTACTAAATAAGGTAGGTGCTACAAGAGATATCCTTAAAGAAGTTGAGAAATACATTACCTACGAGAGGGGGACAGCTATATATACTGATATACCCTGGAGATCTATACTAAAGCTTAGAGATGCTGTAATCATTGAATAGGTGTTTATGTGGACATAGAGGCTATAAAATCTAAAGCCGACGAGGTCATTAAGGCAGTGGATAGCGTCATCCTAGGCTACGATGCAGAAGTAAAGTTGTTGCTGACCTGCCTCCTAGCTAATGGACACGTGTTGTTGGAGGGGGTTCCGGGAGTAGCTAAAACAACTCTTATAAGGGCTTTAGCAAAGCTCCTTGGATTATATCAGTATAGGAGGGAGCTCAATGGAGTGGTTTTTAGGGGTTTCAGTAGGATACAATTTACCCCAGATCTTATGCCCTCAGACATAACTGGGAGCCTCATATTTAACCCCTCAAATAGGGCTTTCGAGCCCAAGCTAGGTCCAATCTTTAGCTATATTGTACTGGCGGATGAAATTAATCGTGCAGTTCCAAGGACACAATCAGCGCTTCTACAAGCAATGCAGGAGAGAGAAGTAACTATTGGAGATAGGACCTATCCCCTGGAGTTGAGAGATAAAGGGAAGTTTTTCTTCGTACTCGCTACCCAGAATCCCGTTGAACAGGAGGCTACGTACCCCTTACCTGAAGCACAGCTAGATAGGTTCCTTATGAGGATTATCGTAGAGTATCCACCTACCCTCGAAGTTGAGAAAAATATCTATAGGCTCCACATGGATAGGCTTACCGAGCCCTTCGAGGACCTAACTAGGGTAGCTGATCCTAAGTGGGTTATTGAGTCACAAGAAGCTATAGCGAGGTGTGTTAGAGTTGGTGAAGACATACTTGAGTATGTCACTATGCTAGTTAGGAATACTAGGCCAGAGATATTTGAGCCAGCTGCTAGCTACTTCGAGCTAGGTGCTAGCCCTAGGGCAGGTATAGCCTTAATTAGGGCTGCGAAAGCCTATGCCGCGCTTAGAGGCTCCGAGGAGGTTGAGATAGTGGATATAGACTCAGTACTTTTTCCAGTACTTAACCATAGGCTTATACCTAACTTCGAGAAGCTAGTTGAGATCGAGAGCAAAGGCGGTAGATTCCTAGCTAGGTATAGGTTACTCAGAGAGGGGCTGAAGTATATTAGGGAGAGTATTTAGTAGCAGAAAATTTATTCCCATAGCGGTTCTTGAAAAGATTGTATAATAGATGTTTTATAAAAAGTATCGCCAACACGTTAAATTTAAATAATATATGGCTATAACTAGGCTTAAATGATAGAAGTGAAAAATGTATACAAATCTTACGGCGGCCTACCAGCTCTACGAGGAATAACTTTTACCGTTAGTAGGGGCGTCGCAGCAGGGCTCCTAGGACCGAATGGTAGTGGTAAGACAACTACGTTAAAGATACTTGTCGGCCTCCTCAGGAGGGATAGGGGGGATGTTAGAGTACTTGGCTATGATCCCTGGCTAAATGGGGTAGAAGTTAGGGAGAAAATAGGGGTTCTACACGAACGTCCCCTATATCCACGTGACGTGAAGGTACATACCTTACTGAGACACCTAGCTAGGCTCAGGGGGCTAGATGAAGTAGAGGTTAAGAGGGTTGTTAGGCTCGTTGGCTTAGAGAAATGGGAGTGGAGGAAAATCTCGGCTCTATCCCGCGGCTACCTACAGCGACTCGGGCTAGCTCAGACACTACTAGGCGACCCCGAGATACTACTACTGGATGAGCCGACAGCTAACCTCGACCCCCTAGCTAGGAAGGAGATTTTAGAGCTAATAGCTGTACTTAGGAGAGACCTAGGTGTTACAGTAATTATTTCGAGCCATATTATTCCCGAGCTACAAGAGGTGTGTGACTACGCTATATTCATAAGAGATGGGGTAATAGCTGGATACGGTAGCTTAGAAGAACTCTCCAGGAAGTATGTTGTTGAGAGCACATATATCGTTGAGAACAGTGATCCACGTGGATTAGCTACGTACCTAATTAGGGAGAACGTAGTTAAGGGTGTTGAACTCAGAGGTAATAGCCTCCTAGTTAAAGTCGAGAGGGGAGGGAACGAGGAGTTTGAGGAGATAATAGAGACACTTAAGCAGAGGTTTACTATAACTAGGTTCTACCACAAGAGTGCCGACCTAGGTGAGCTATATGAGAAAGTTATTGCTTCCTAGTAGGCTATGGGGCAGCTTGAAGAGGACAAGTACCCACATATCATATATACATTCCCAGATGATTAAAGGCTTCCTAGCTATAACCATAGTCCTAGTACCTATACACTCGTACCTAATTCTAGTCACACTCCCGGCACAGAGGGGTGCTGGCATATTTATGTCCCCTCTATCACCTATCCTCGGGATGACGAGTACACTATACGCATTTATCATAATCCAAGTCGCCTACTCATTTGCAGGTGACCTATCGGAGGGGAGGGCACAGCTCTTCCTCTCACATCCCCTAGGTAAAGTAGAGTATGTTTTCTCCTGGCTATTTACAAACCTCTATACAACGATGCTCCTATTTATCTTAAGTATAGTTTTACCCGTAGTTGTGTTAGATCCCACGCTTCTCCTGGAGTTAGGTCTAAGGGATATATATTTGCTGTCCCTAGAGCTCGTTGTCTCCGGCGTAATACTATTCAGCATAGCTTTATTCACCAAGAGCCGCGGTATAACGTTTCTCTCCGGGATACTCCTCTACTATATCCTCCCATTTATACTCCTCATAGTTATATCCTTCATAACATACGTTACTCGATCCCCCGGCTTGCCCCAAACCCCCCTCCTCTGGGCATACACTATACTATACCCCTATAAGTCTACGCTCCTGTTGAGCACTAGACAAGTAT
>JALURH010000237.1 GCA_027017025.1 Thermofilaceae archaeon | reverse complement strand
TACATACATTCTTCTTCAGGGTTCGTAAAGAAGTATATTTTAACTTCTTCTTTAAGTTGTCTAAACATATTCCTTAATTCCTCCTTTAATTCAGGTTCAAATTCGACAGGCATCTGCTACACCTTATCTTGAATGAAATACTTAACTCTCTTATAAGTTCTGCAAATTAAAGATAACTAAGATAAGCTATAATAGGGTTATGCCTCCCTCCTTCTCTCCTACTATTATCTTTTTTGGCTTCTTTAAAGCGAATATTCCATTTTCAACAACACCTGGAATCTGCTTTATCTCTTTCTCTAGTTCCCCCAAGTTAGCTCCAACATTGAGTGAAATATCGATAATAAAGTTACCGTTATCGGTAATTATCGGTCCTAACTTACCACCCGAACACATACGTAGACTTGCACACCCATAAGAGTTCAATTTTCTCTTCACATTTTTCCAAGCAAATGGTATGACTTCAACAGGTATTGTCAAGTGTAGAGGAGGTATTGTCTTTGTATAATCAACTATTATATAGTATTCCTTCGAATTATAGTCAATAATCTTTTCCCTGGTAAGTGCGCCTCCTCTACCCTTAATTAGGGTTTTATCATTTAATACTATGTCTGCTCCATCTATAGCTAATTCTGGTTCTGGATACTCATTCAGAGAAGCTATTTTTAATCCCTTCTTTAAAGCTAGGATTTCTATATCGCTCGAGGATGGAATTACTATTATTTCTAAGTTATCTTTTGCTACCTTGGAGGCAAGTATTTCAACAAAAGCTTTAACTGTTGTTCCAGACCCTAGACCAAGTACGATACCATCTCTAATGAATGTAGTTGCGTAATAAGCAGCTCTCATTTTAGGAGTATCTCTCATAGTGTTTCGCCCATGAATTCTAAATGTTACTACTATTATAAAGAGGATATATTGATTAAGTGATGATTTATGGCTGAAGACTGGAGACAATGGCCACTCATGGAAGAAGAGATCCTAATAGTGGAAAACAGAGACTACGTTCTCTTTAATTTCCCTGTAAACTTTTATACTAAGTATTTGGCTGAAAATATTAAAAAGCTAAGAACTCTAAAGATCTATTCAACTAGAGATTCAGGAGGAGGGCAGCGCGTAATCGTTATACTAGATAAGAATACGGCTCTTGAATTAAGAGCCTGGCTAACACTTACGTTATCTGAGGATGAAAATTTCTTTATAACTGATATTGAAGAAATTTAAGCCCCTTTCCTTATTTCTATCATGCAATGAAGAACCGTGCAAGGTCTGATTGATGAAGAATCGAGCCCCTCGGAGCATCCTCTATATATGATGAGGAAGAGACGAGCTGATGGGTGAAGAACTCACTCTATACTGAGTATTTAACATATGGGTGGAAGACTTGCCTTTGAAAAGTGTTATTATTGAGCATCTTGAGCCTATATTGAGTAAATGGATGCTAATAGAGTATAAACATGCTTCAAAAATCGTTGGAAGAAATAAGTTGATTATAACGAATGTAAAGAGAGAATGTGAAAGAGAAATTTTGAGCAAATATGCTACTGTATTTAGAGAGAGTATAGTTCAACTAGATCTCGATGGTTATATTATTATCCTAGATCCGGTAGCGAAGAAAAACTTAGAACCTAAAGATTTCGAGAAAGAGGTCTATGTAGTTATCGGTGGTATCATGGGAAGTCATCCTCCAGAGAATAGGACAAATAAAATGCTTACGTCAAGACTTAATTACGCCTCAAGAAATATTGGTAAATTTCAGTTCACTATAGATGGAGCTGTCTTCATGGCATATATGGTGAGTAAAGGTTATAGTTTAGATGAAATAGATATCCAGGTAGGTGTTGAGATAAAAACATCTTATAGTACTATATTTCTGCCTTATGCGTATCCAGTAATTGAAGGAAAACCACTTATTAGCGATGAGGAAATAAAGTATTTGATTAAAGAGATAGAAGATGTAGAGTCTAGGATGATATCCGGGGGAGAACTTGAAGGATTATGCTAGTTTTCTCCTTAACCTTCTAAGAATAGCATCTGCAGCTGTATGTAAAGGATGCATTACTTCACATATAGAAGGAGTATATGCTGTTTCTATTTTTACTAAATCATCAACGGTGGCTCTTTTAGCTATGAAAAGTGATAGTAAGTTTAATTTCTCAGTTACTTCTCCTAATCCAAGAACCTGTCCACCTAATACTCTTCCATCATCTCTATGAATAATTAACTTAATAGTTATGTCTGTTGCATCAGGATATATATGGAGTTTTTCTGGTACGGTTATTCTTACAGACACATACTCTATTCCTAGTTTCTTAGCTATTTCTTCGGATATCCCAACACCCCCAAATTTTAATCCCCCTAGGTTTACAATCCATACATTAGTTACTCCCTTGAAAACTTCATCTCCCCCAGCAGCATTTATACCAGCCACTCTACCCATCATTATAGCTGTGCTAGCAAATGGGCTCAAAGTGGGTTGCCCTGTTACGAGATCTCTTACCTCTGTATTATCTCCAGCTGCAAAAATATATGGAACACTTGTCCGTAAAGTATCGTCAACCCTTATTCCTCCAGTATTCCCGATTTCTAACCCAATGCTTTGGGCTAGTTCTACATTAGGTTTTACTCCAGTAGCCATAACCACGAATCCTCCTTCGTGAACCCCCCCATCTACATACACCTTTTTTGCTCCTCCCCGTCCTTCTATAGCTCTCGCCTCCCTACCTAGGACAAGCTTAATTCCTTCATCTATCAGATATTTTTCAATTAATGAAGACATATCGTGATCTAACCTACCGTACATTAAATGTGGAAAATATTCAACCAATATAATCTCTAGCCCTCTTTTCCGTAAAGCGTGTGCAACTTCTATTCCTAGAGCACTCCCTCCTATAACTATTGCTTTGCTATACTTTTTCGCTGCTTCCTCAATAGCCAGACCGTCTTCAATGGTTTTTAGAGTAAAAACCTCATCACTATCCTCTATCTTAATGGTACTAGGTATATAGGGTCTAGATCCTGTAGACAACACTAAGGTGTCAAAATTCTCTATTATTCTTTCTCCTGATCTTAGATCTCTAGCTATGACTCTTCTGGAGTCCACATCTATTTCTTCAACAATTGTTGAAACCTTTACTTCCATATTTGGTATTCGTGGGGGCTCTTCCTTTATGGACTCCCAGCTCGAAATATATCCTGAAAGTACATCCGGGATAGAGCAGGGGTGATATACCGCGTACGCTCGTTTCTCAAAAACTATTATTTTTGTAGCCCTATTAATTGTACGTACATAAGCTGCGGCAGTCATACCAGCGGTTCCGTAACCTACAATTACTATTTTTTTCATAAGCTGTTCACCTCATCTAGGGGATAATAGAGCAGAGTCATTATATTGTTATTTAGGATAAACTATCTGCTAAAGACGGAGGAACCTAGATCTATATATTGCTTGCCATGCTAGAAGCGATTTCCTTATCTCATCTACAACATTATACACTAGCTCGAAATATTTTTCCCCTGTAATAGACAGTGGTTTTACTACTAATTCAACACTATAAAATCTTTTACTAACTAGTCTGTGTCTTAGTATAATTTCTGCAGAAGCTCTTCCTTCTGACACTAGGTCGGCTTGTATTTTTAAGATAACTATATCATTCTTCACTTCAATCTCTGATTTAGTTCTCAACAACACTGAATGAGGAGGATATGTGGATTCTATACGTTTCTTTATAAATGTAAGATACTCGTTAATCAATTCTATGTTAATTCTAAAGGGTAGGACTTCCCTTATATACCCGCCATGCTTAAAACGTAACCTCCATCTCCTTTCAAAGCTAGGTACTACCTGTAGAGACGCTGTCTCAGCTGGTTTGAGTGTGGCAAGAGTCATTATCCCAATGGCTGAAATCATAGGTAAGATTGTCCACTCAGGTGTAAAATGGGTTCGTAGTCCTTGAAGCCCCGGGATGTTTGAGCCTAATATACTTAGAGATATACCTGAGAAGTATCCTATACCTCCACCAGCTATTCCCAAAATGATAGCCTCCGCTATAAACAACAGTTTTACATGTAGTGGGTTCATGCCTAGAGAACTGTATATAGATAGCTCCTTTTTCTTCTCGTAAAGAGATGCAAGCATTGTATTAACAGCTACAAAAGTTGATATAGCTAGTATGACAATGGCTTCCCCACCCTCCACACCTATCTTATATCCTCTCAGATAGAGTCTACCTTTTCCCCCAGCAGCTACTGCTACAATTGCTCCTAAGCGATCAGCTAAGAATTTAGCGATACTGTCAGCTTTATCATAATCTCCGATATAGATAGAGTTGATACGAGGATAGGCACCCATTCTCCAACTATCTTTAATGTTAACGATTATGGTTTTTTCTGCACTCACCTTAACCCTTACTGAACCTAGCTCTGTCTGCTGCAACTTTATTGGAAGAAGTCTTTCACCATCAACATCATATAAACTCTCTAAAGCATATGGGTCAAAAATTCCTGAGACCTTCATTGTTGCTATAGTATAATCACCTTCTTTAGTCTTTATTTCTAATATTGATCCTATACCCAGCCCCATTCCTCTAGCAAGGGGTTCACTAATCACGACTTCTCCTGGTAATGGGAGATTCCCTTCAAGTAATATTGATGATATACCTAGAGTTTTGTCCTCAAGATCAGGATCTATAGCTATTACGCCCTCAATAATATAGTCTTTCTCACCGACATGTACGCTATACTCCACAGCTTTGATGCTTCTATAGATTTCTTTAGCGTCTTTAGCTAGATTCTTGATTATTACTAACTCCTCTCTCCCTATACCTCCCTCCAATTTTATTGTCGCACCTATAATACTTGTATGTGGTATCGGTTTGGAAACGACCCCTAAACTATAGCCTACAGATGTAAAGGCTACGAATGAAAATATAGATACTGTTATTGTAAGGAAGGTTAGTAATGTCCTAATTTTTCTTTTCCGCAGACTTTTAGTTGCTATATGAAAAGTTAGGGCTAATACTGAAATCCAGCTCGCGTTTTCTGGATCATAATTCTCGCCTCCTATCTGATTAATTTCCTTAAACATAAAGTAGTAAAAGAGTAAAGCCACGACATTTACTAAGAGAATTTTTCTTAAAACTTCTGATTCTTGTATATTGAATATTAGTTTAAATCCTGGGTGAATATAGTATGCAAGAACTAGGAGAATATAGAATATAATAAGCGAGAATAAAACTCTTCTAGCATAGGTCTCTGTTAAAATAGCCGAAATCACTAGAGAAGAAACTAAGATTATAAATAGTGTAAGTATCCCTGAGTAGATGGCTGCTATATACGCATCCTTCATAGAAGATATAGCCTCTAGAGCTGCCTGCAACGCAGCTTCGGAATCATATTTTGATACGAGATAGTTTCCTTCTAGAAATTCTTTTTCTGCTTCTGCAAGTAATATTTCAGCTCTCCTCCTAGCAGCCTCTATTTGTGGTAAGTCAAGCCTATATAGTCTAGCTGCACTAACTGCTTGTTCCATATCTCTTACTGCATTCTTCGCCTCCCTGAAAACTTTGAAGGATAGTTCTTTTACCGCTTTCTTAGCTAAATCTGGAATAAATATTGTCTTTCCGTATTTTAATCTAGGTAAAGGTACGGAGAATAGAGATCCAGCTATATATACCTTAGCAACAGATTCCCGTTCAGATCCTTTGATAACAAGGTATCTACGTCCTTTTATACTAGAATATGATCTATAGCTTCCCTCGAACCATCCATTTTTTGAAACCAAATATACGAAATCAGCATCAGTTATATCGGCGACTAGATACCCTAGAGGAGATAAAAATATCTCTGTGTTAGTTGGTCCCCTATATATAGCCACTATGTTGCCCGATAGATTATCTAATAGGAAAACTTCAAGATAACCCTCCATTGAGGGAACATAGATCTCTGATCCTTTAATGCTGGTTGCCCAGATTTTACCTTTGGATCTCAGTAAAGCAACGCCTTGTACGCTCTGGTTAATAGTGTGAAGATTGGTAATTGTTATTCTCTGCATATTGTTTTTTCCTGGAGTGATAAATTCATAAACTAGTGGAGTACAACAGGATATTCTCAGGTTTAATTTACTATTATTCACCCTTAGATTGAGAGTACTTACATTGTCTAAACCAATATACTCCAGCTTATAGATAAACACACCATTCCATTCCCACTTTTCAGGCATATAAGTGGATGAGGCAAAAGACGTATTCGCTGACAATATAGCATAGATGGTATATGGGTATATTTTTCTAATAGAGATTTTTGTTGGCTTACGTATACATATAAATCCTTTATATCCGGGGTAGATTTCTTTAGCAAAGAATCTTGTGAGAGATAATATATATACACCTCTTCTCATCGAAAAAACAGTTTTCCCTTCCTCCAACAATATAGTGCTATAATAACCTGTGTCAAGTCCAGTTATAGATAAAATGTAAGGATCCTTCACCCTATACCCTTCTACCTCTACATTCAGTGATACATAACCTTCATTTGTACCTAAACCCTTTTTACTATGTAGTAGATCTATGAGTTTCTCTATATTTCCTTCGAAATAAGTAACATTACTGTATTTTTTCGAAAGTAGAGAAGAATTAGTGAATATAGGTATATTTTGTTTTTGTGCCTCCTCTATGATCCAAGTATAAATCTCAGTAGGTTCCTCTACGATTAAGATAGCGTCGGCTAGGACACTACCAATAATGAAAGGTGGTGGAGAAGAATAGTATAGAGTCACATCATAGGCTTCAATTACGCCTTTAGCTTCTCTACCGAGTATCCAGATAACCAACGTCTGTCTATTAACTGGTACACTACTTAATGTGTGAGGAAGTACTGATAACACTACTAGTAATATTGCTATTGTAGCCCTAGACCTCATAACTAAGCATCCAAGGAGCTTATATTACAACCTTAAAAAATATTTTCGTCGAAACTCCTTATTAGATCTATGCGTAGTGGAGCCGTCTTCGCAACATTAATACATACTATAATTCTAGCTGCCTACTTTTTCTTACCTCTTGGAGAAATAGAGGTATATTTTGGGTTTCTTAAACCAGCAATAATGTTTGCATCGATAATAGCCCTATTCTTAGTAAATAAGGGCTTACAATGCCTCCTTACCACCATCCTCGTATCAGAAACATATTTTATCTATAAATTTAGTCTAAACATCTATGATGCTATAC
>JALURH010000236.1 GCA_027017025.1 Thermofilaceae archaeon | reverse complement strand
CCCATATAGATGAGATGAAGATTGTATATGGGTGTATAGCGTAGAAAGCTGCTAGAGCGGGTTTCCTCCTATAGAGGATATATATAATCAATATATCTGTAAGGAGTATTGGTAACTTGTAGAAGAGGAGGAAGAAGTAGATATCTGGATACACTAGTTGGATAGGACCATAACCGTGGCCGTTGATTATAGGTGTAGGATTAAAACCGAGTGATTTATACAATAAGTATGTTGGGGCAAATAGTAGGAGTGGGTGTGGAGGATAAGTATATCCCTCATAGTATATGGGTAAACCAGTTACCTCTCTTATTTTTTCATTCATATATACGACATATCCGTAGGGATCGATGCCCGAAGTAAACTGGTATAGTGATTCCTGCATTGTTGTTATATCCCATATGTGCATCGTAAATGGAGCAAGTAATAGTCTTAGAGTTACCCCAGCTACAATAAGTATCATGCTGGATTGAATAGAGGGCTCCTTTAGCCCCACCCTTAAGTTCCTGGCATATAGGTAGATTATTGCGAAGAGTATAGCTATAGGTGGGAGTATTATTTGCCTAACCCAGGGAGGCTGTCCCACCGGCGCTAATACACGTACTTCCACTTCTTCTGATTTAAAGAATATAGTTATCTTATTGACTCCCCTCTCATCTGCATGTATCGACATATTAGCTGGCTTAGGGACAAACTCTATCTTAAGTTCCCCCGAGTATTTTTTAGTAGATACGTATAGCGTTAGGGTAGAGGTTGGCTCTATCTTCCTACTCGAGGAGGTAATATTTAGTTTCTCCCCATTAATTGACTCAATATACCAGCTCCATAGACTTAGGTAGAGCCTCGAGCCATTTATGTCACTAAACTTCACGGTAATCTCATTGGTGCCAGGTGTGATAGTCTTTACCAAGACTATAGATGTATTAGAGTATGTTATCTCTAGTTTTCCATTTATCACCTCTACTTTACGTCTACACCGGCTAAGTAGCGTTTTACCAACCCATGTGCTTTTATCGCTAAACTCTAGGAGAGGAGATGGCTGTAGTATTCTATTAACCATTATAAGTGGTCTAGCATGCTCGGGGCCTAAGCCACTAACCCTCAACGTGTATGTATTAGCTTCATATATATATGCTCCCTCCCTCGAGATCCAAGTCCACGTATTCCTTGGCTGCAGCAGAGGTATTACGCTTATCAATAACATGTATGCAATGAAGAAAGCTTCGATCGCCAATATTTTCCGCATAGATTAACCCTATGGGATAACTCTGAATAACTTGAATAGTTTTGTCTCATATAGTGGCTCGAAGAAACCTGCACCTAGTATAACATAGATATGTGTAATATCTGACGTCTTCATCTGGGGCCTAGTTGTTGGCTCATAGATAACCTTTATTCCCGTGGGTGAAGTAAGGGATATACTAAAGGTATCTCCCTCCGGCTTCAGAGGTAATTGGACATATACTCTAAGCTGCCTGTATTCCGGGTGAGGACCAACGTGTATTTGCCTAAACTTCTTGTTGAAATATATTTCTATTTTCCCGGAATCAAGGTTAAGTGAGATAGTGTTATTGTACACCTTATATCCTAGTAGGGTTCTGCTCCAAGGGATCCATATAGATATTCCCGCTGATATAAGCTTTGTCTTATTGTGGCGTGGGAGAACACTGTAGGTGAGGTTTACTGTACGTCTTTTAGCTACCATCGTCTTATTTATTAGGAGACCTGCTGTTTGATACCTTATACTCCTTAGTAAGGTATCTTCTGCTACTCTCTCCACCTCATCTAGGACTATTGCTTCACTCGGGGCCTCTATCCACTCCTTCCCCCATGATTCGAATTGTATTCTAGCAAATGAATCAACTATATAGACTGCCTCCGTTTCCCCAATTACGGTTTGTTCAAGATAGAATGGTGATTTTTTCCTGGCAACAAGGTAATTAATTCTATACTTTCTCGCTAGGTCCCTGATGTTTCTTATCCGTAGCTGCTTATTGGCTTTAGAGATCCCCTTTACGACTAAAACTACTCCTATATCTGCTTTTGTACCCTTTATATCGTATGTAGCTACGATATGTGCGTGTTTTTTAGTTACTATATCTATGTTGGATGGATTGTAGAGATAGGACAAGTATACTTCATGTTCGTCTAGAGTTAGTGATAATGCGGATCCATCTCTTTTCAGAACCTTCATACTTACTCCATACTCCGCCCATACAG
>JALURH010000235.1 GCA_027017025.1 Thermofilaceae archaeon | reverse complement strand
TCTGGTACTACAGCTTCTTTTTCTTCATGAAGTATCTGCGGCTTAGCCTCGATACTAGGCATTTTTGCTTCCTCAATCTCTTCGGGAGCAGTAACAGATGGTGAAGGTTTATATTCAATAACTCCCTCTCTAAGTAGAATATCTTTTATCTCATCCATTGTTGGTATATGTCCTTCCAGAACCTTCCTTCCTTCTATAACTATTGCTGGTATAGCTTTAATATTATATTTTCTGAATTCAAGTGTATATAAGCCACCGAATATCTCCTCCAGTTGTGCTAGGAAATTAGGAAAATCCTTAGGATCATTTATCTTTACTACCCTAACTTTAAGACGGGGTCTAAGATCCTTTGGTAAGCTTCTAATGAGTAGAGCAAAATTTCTCAGAAGTTCTGTAGATGCTGGATCTCTAGCTACATATAATTTTATCTCTTTTACCACCTTATATCCCTACGTTACTTCTCTATTTTAAGTACCTACTACTCTTATTAATATAACTTAAAACACTTTTAGCTAAGTTGATATCTCCTCTTAACCAGCTAATCTCCTTAGAGATACTTGACACATTTTCGCGGTAAATAGGATTAGTTAAGAGTTCCCATAATTCATGACAAATCTCTGATATATCTTCACTAGTGACGTACCTTGCTACACCAAGTTTCGCTGCTGATTCTGCATTTTTTAATCTTTCAGTATGATTCTTACTGACTATATGAAGCGAGGGAACCCCATATACTATTGCTTCAACGACGCTTGTATGCCCCCCATGAGTTACTACAATATCGGCAGCCTTGAGATACAAGTATTTATCCTCTATCCAGTCAAAAATCATATATCTTTTTCCCACAACAATACTATTTCCCCTAATATTCCCCTTAGATATTATGAAGAACACATCGTCTCTAAAATAGCATTTTTCAATAACTTTTAGGAATAAATTGTATAGCATTTCACGTTCATTCTTTAATCCCGTAAAGGTAGCTAGAATAATTTTTTTATTCGCTAAACCGAGTTCACTTAAGATCTCATCCTTAGAGGGGTATTCCTCGGGCCACCTCGGGATGAAAGGACCTACATATTCTATATTTAGCGTTTCATCAATACTCCAAGCTGAGATCGTATAGGGTTGCGGAAAATCCGGAATAAATATTTTGTCAGCTCTAGTCCATAGCCATTTGAGGGTTTCCGACAACGCCTCTTCAGCTATACTGCCTAACGTTACTTTTATTCTTCCTTCCTTTGAAGGCATAATTATACGTAGTTGGTTGAGAATCAAGAAAACAGTTTTTCCTAACATCTTTGATGCAATTATAGTAGAGAGCCTACTATCTGATAAGACAATATCTGGATCCAAGGCTTGAATACGGTATATTTCATCACCTATCTGTCTTGAAAAATTGTAGATATTTGTTAATCCTTTTGCAAGGGTCATCCTGATACTAATTGATCCATCACTATCATGAACATAGGTAACCTCTCTTGTCTCTAGGACATTGAATCCCTCTTTCTTGATTAACTCAACTGCATCTGAATATGTTGAAAATACAACATTAACTCCAGCGTTCTTAATTTTCTTAGCTACAGATAACATTCTATATGCGTGTCCCAGCCCCATTCCACAGGGAGCAATATATACAAGAGGATCAGTCATCCTATTTTTTCCCTACCGTAAGTACCCTTTCTATTACCTCCCCATTTGGTACTATCTCAGCAAATATTTGTGCTTGAAAGATATATACGTTAACAGTTCCCTCTCTCCAAATATTGGGTCGAAGTCCTGCTTTTAAACACGCGTTATCAAGGAACTCCTCTACACTCCAATTATACTCAACTGGAACTTGAGGTAAAAGAAGCCCCCTCATTATACCTGATTCAATAATTATACCATCTTTACCTATTTCAATTGTATTCTTTAACTCATCCGGTGAGTTATACCTAACTAGTTTAGGAGGAGTTAAGATGCTTACCTCAAATATTATATCCTTTAGCTCAATTGGTCTTACAGGAGGAAAACGAGGATCTTTAGTCGCAGCAGCGATTGCTGCATCAATAGTAGCTTCAACAAGGGGATACGTTGGCTCAGGATATCCTATACATCCTCTAAGAGTCCTAGTAACCTCCCCGGAAATATAATCTGCAATTATTTTTTCAAGAGTTACAAATACCCCATATTTTTCCCTCAATTTCTCAGGGGTATCTTTAGGTGGAGATATAATTTCTCCCTCCATTAAGTATTTTTCTACAGCTTTTCTTGAAAGCTTTACTAGAAACATTCCCTCATTAAGTGATAGTTTTTCCATATATTATCGCCCTCGATTTATTGAGTATCTTATTCATTTCTCTAATATGTGACCCCACCCAATAAATATGTCCACATCCTTTACACTTAAAGAATATTTTAGAGCATTTTGCTACCTTATAGGGCAATTTATCCTTAATCGTATCTTCTTTTATTCTCTCGAGTTTCTCCCCACAGAGTGGACATCTAGTCTTATTAAAATCTATTTCTAAGGGAAAATTAAGATTCTTAGAGAGGAAAGCTAGAGTTCTATAGATAGGTTGTTGCGGAACTACTATTACATTAATATTCTTATTTTTAGCTTTATTTGCTAGCGCTTTATCTCTCGTTAATAGAACCCCATTATTTTTCCCAGCTAATTCTAATAGTTCCTCATCGCCTAAATCTGGCTTATATATCACTTGTAGACCTAGTATTCTTAACCACCTAGCTTCTCGCCCTAGCATGCCGTTGGCTATTATAATTCTATCCACGGATTAGAACACCCTCCTAGATAATATCTCTATGGAATAATTAAGTAAACCTTTATCATCGATAAAGTGTATTATGTTCATTTTTTCATTTAATATTGCCCCAAATCCTTTTTCAGATAATATATTGATAAACTTTGTAAAATCTTCCTGTGGATAGATTATGATAGCATTTGTATCTAACTTTATATCAGCTAGTGAAGATTCATAGTAAAATCCCTCTCCGAATCCTTTCTCTAGGACTTCTAATAGATATTTGAAGAGCGCAGTAGTTGTTACTATCCCCCTAAATCTTCCTTTATATCTAGAAACACCACATAGAACGCCATGTTTATCTAATCTTTTAATTACGCCGATCACCGTAGTATTTGGTGCAAAAAATTTCCCTCCATATCTCCTCAGTATATTTCTCATATCACTCTCATATACACCTCGTAGAAGAGCACGGAAAAGACTTCGTGGTGAGATAACGCCAATAATCTCTCCTCTATCCTTCACTAGAACATATTTCGTCCTTTCCCGTAGCATTTTAACTATAACTCTCCTTAACCCAGACTTTATGTTTACCACTGGTAGATTCGTTTGTTCTTGACACTTTGCCTCTTTAATCTTTTTAAAACTTAACTTACTTGAAAGAATTTTTAAAATATTATCCTGAGTTACTATCTTACCGTCTACATTTATAACGAAGACATTTTTTCTAGTAAACTCTGAAATTACATCATATAGAGAATTCCTAGATACTGTTGGTATTTCCTCTAAGGCTTCCTTAAATGTTACCATCTTTACCCACCTTTTCATACCGAACTATGTATATTCCTCCTTTAGGGAGAAGTTTGGCTATACTATTAGCAGAGATTTTATGATTCAATAATCTTGATAAAATTGAGGCTATTTTCTTAGCACCAAATTCTCTTTGAATATTACCGGGTTGTATATGTACAAAGGCTATGCAGCGTTTCTCTATAGCTGAGGGGGGTGCAGCTATGATATCAAAATTCTCTCTTACACCTATAGCTAAATCAAGGCTAATATTCCTGATATAGTTTCTTTTACCATATATCATAAATGCTCCCTTTGCTAGGTACTCACCACTGGGAGCTTTCTTAGATACTTGTTCTCCTCTTACCCAATATACATCTATCGAATATAGGTTTGCCTCCCATGCTCTAGAGTAACAGGCAGCAAATTGGGCTGCCTCGTGTAGTGTTTTCTCCCCTATATTTTTATCCTCAATTTTTACTATTACCACTGGGCCTCCATAGATATCTGCGTGAAAAAATAGATCATTTGGTCTCAGATATTTTCTGACCAGTATCTCATTCTGGCTTGCATTCTTCCCTCCAACTACTAAGACCCCTTCGCTTGAAATAAAGTATCTATACTGCTCGTACCACCTACCTTTTTCTGCTCTTCTAAAAGTAATGGCTTCTACAGGTGTTTTAATGGATTCTTCGAGACTTCCTACCTGTTTTAGGTGCCTTAGTGCCCTTCCTAGTTTTTCCTCCAAAACCTTAGCGCGTTCATATATTCTTTCTGCATTTTTGGCTGCAGATAACGTGGCGTCTATTTCAATAATCTCATCTTTAAGCTCTAGAAGTAACCTATATTTCTTGTGATCAATACTTAGTACACGTCTTTTCTTCATTTTTTCTTCTATTTCCTCCCATCTATATTTCATATCTCTTAACAATCTATATTCATTTATTATATTGTCTATAAATGAAATATTTTCCATAATTATTTGGGCTTTCTTTCTGAAAGATTTAGCTTTTTCCCGATATTCTTCTATTAATTCTTTTATTTTATCTCTGGATGGCTTTCCTCTCAGCTCTTTTAGTGTTTCCTTAATATTTTCTATAATAATTTTAGAGAAATATCTATCTACTTCTTCCATAAAATTTTTGCCTTCCTCAAATCTGCCTAAATGTTTTGGTTCAAATGGATATACACCTATTATCTCAGAACCTTTAACCGTTATATAACATCTATTTTCAGTTAATGCTTCTAAATATAGATTCTTAATATTAGAAATTATTGTATAGGTTATATTTTCAAGATCGTCTCTGTCCCATATCTTTTTTATATTCTCTAGAGGATTTAGGCCAGATCTAAAGATAGCCTCAGCTATGACTTCTCCCGGCACATTTATCCTTTTGAGAAAGATAGATAGAATGTTTTTTGATTTATATTCTCTATTAGACGGTTTTAGTACAATATCTTCTGGATTTAAAATCAATGGATCGAACCCATGTATAGGAGGGGGAACATATTTTATTCCTCGTTTTATAATCCTATCTCGCATCTTCTTCTCTCTAAATGCAAGCTTTATTTTATCATTCTCCCCTAGGAGAATAAGGTTTCCTTCTCTTACTGACTCGAAGATTATTTTATGCCCATCTTCTAGCGTTAAAGTTAATATACGATCTAAGTTAACTTGGTAAATAGATTTCACATAAGAGTTTCTTACGTTTTTTCTTAGTGATCTGATGAAACTCGTAGGTATCCTATTAAATTGAGGTATTTTAGTTGTTATAAATAACCCGACTCTTGGATTAAATGCCAACCAGAGGTATCCTTCTGGGTGTAGAAATTTGAAAAAGAAGTTTTCCCCTATACCATAGATATTTACAACTTTACATCCCTCAATGATTTTTAGATAACTTAGTAGCTTAGCCAAATCAAGCGAAGTTAGGCTCTTCTTTGATGACATATTTAAGCCTCCACGATTTTTACTTATTGCAATGAGATGGATTATAGTTATTTCAGCACTATTAGGAGTATTTCTGGGGATATTTAGGCTTAATCCCATACTAGGTATTTTGCTAATTATAACAATACTATATTTACTCTACAGGATATTGAGGATAGATAATTTTCGTTTACTCCTAATGGCTTTATCTTTAACAATATTCTTATGGTCACTAACTGCTACGTTCTTTACTCCTAAACCCCCAGGGACCTAGCTCTAGGATAACAGTCTTCCTAACTGGATAGATAATTTTGGCTTTAATGTTTTTACCGTTTCTCTCCAGGAGGATTCTATGAGTCCAGTAAAATGATAAATAGGGGTCAGCGAAAAATCTTTTTCCGCTCCAATATGTAGTAACTATGTTGATATATCCTTTCTCGGCCAGAAGCAAAAGTTGATTTAATAGTAGTGATAGACGACTGTAGTAAGTTCTAGTCTCATTTATGTTTCTCGGCTCAGGTAATACCTTATGTATAGAATCTATAAGGAAGACATCTATTTCCCTATTAACTAGCGCTGAAACCATTTGTTCCCAAGACCTCACCCTAATAACCTTTAAGATATCTAAAGTAATATTATCCCTCCCTAGATCATACCTATTTTCAACTATCTCAAGTATACGTGATATCCTAAAGGTGCCTGGAAGATCTATAAAAAGCACTTTAACTTGATTAACTATACATGACGCAGCTATATGGAATAGAAATTGTGTTCTCCCGCTTCCAGAGCTACCAGATATCTCCATTAAAATACCCTTATTTTGAGGCAGAACTTCATCAATAGCACTTATATCTAGTCTAAACATCGATTACGCCACCTTCGAATATATGGAAAAGAGCTTCATTTTTCCCCAAATTGGGGCTACATATAATAGATGCTTTTCTTAGGCCTTCCCCCATCTTCTCTATAAATACCCTATGGGTGGCGAAGCCGTCAGCGACTCTCCCTCCAGCCGGTCTTATTCTCCCGGAATAATATATTACCTGGTTTGATAATACGATAGCCACACTCATTCTTTGAAGTTCCCACAGGTTATAACCTATGTTCCAGATATAGTTCCTAGCCTGCCTGATATCTTGGCCATATTCCCTCCTTGGAAGAGTAGTAAATCCATCAAGTATTATCAGCTTTATGTTAGCATCTTTTATTAAATTAGCAATACTCTTGAGTATCATAAGTAGGTGGTCGCTGTTGTATGCTCTTGCGTATATTATGTTTTCTAGTGTTTTTTCTGGGTCTTGTCCTCTGTACCTAGCTATTTGTATTATTCTTTCTGGCCTAAATGTTCCCTCGGCATCTATGTAGAGTGCACGTGCATCTAGCCCCCCCTCATCTCTGGGGAATTGAACCATAACAGCAAGTTGGTGACAAATCTGAGTCTTACCAGCACCAAACTCACCAATAAACTCAGTAATACTACCAACCTCAACACCACCCTCCAACAAATCATCCAAAGCACGAACACCAGTACTAATAAACTCGGAGCTTAAAGTTATATTGGAGGCAGCTATGGCTACAGAAGGATATATATGAGGTCTATTGATACCTAAAATATCTAGTACAGTGTTTGGCGACAAATATAACACGTATTTGTCAGCTACTAACTTCTTCAACCCTCTTATTTAAGACACCAAAGAATATCTAGACTAGTACTTTAAGAAATTAATGGTAAAGAAAAATAAATTTTGATTTATGAAGAAAATTACTCAGTGGTTGTAGGCTTAACTATACCTCTAGCTATTCTGCGTTTCCTCCAGGCACTGTATTCGTGAGCAATT
>JALURH010000234.1 GCA_027017025.1 Thermofilaceae archaeon | reverse complement strand
TCCATAGCGAATATATGTTCTAAAGCAGCTTTTCCGGCCTTGAAAATAAGTCTACTTACACCATCTTGTATTCTTTCTACTTCCACTATTTTTATTAAGCCCACCTCGCCCGTTAAGTTACAGTGAGTACCTCCACACGCTTCAGCGTCCCACTCCTCAATTTCTACTACCCGTAATGTGGATTCAGGGATGACTCCACCTTGATAAAGAATAAAGCCATATTTCTGTTCAGCACTTGTTCTATCCATTAATATTTTCTTTACCCTCCTATTCTCCATAACTACCTGGTTAGCTAGTAGTTCTATTTCCCTTATTTCACTGGGTTTAATTCTCTTATGATGGGTTATATCTAGCCTAGCATAATTAACTGTTTTCTGAGCCCCGGCTTGCCATACATGTCTTCCTAGAATTCTTCTAGCTGCACCAAGTATGATATGTGTAGCTGTATGATGTCTCATTAATGCAAGTCTTCTCTTAGCATCTATTCTACCAGTAATTACTTCACCGGGCTTTGGTAAACTACCTACACATTCATGAACAATAATTTCCCCAACCTTACCTACCCACGTTACTTTACATTTAGAATTATTTGATTCAATTAGCCCTATATCACTTGGTTGTCCACCTCCCTCGGGATAGAAAGCAGTCATATCGAGAATAACATACTTATTATCTATTATTCCGAGAACTTTGGCTTTAAACTCAAATTTCTTCTCATCCTCATAGTATAGTTTCCTAGTTGGAGGGTATCCTTTCACTTTCTCTGCTAGAAGGAGCGTTTTATCCACCTTAACTTTCATCCCCTTATTTGAAGCTTCCCTCATACTGGCTAACTTAGAGTAAAATCCTTCTAGAGAAGGCAGTTTTATACCTTGCTTCTTGGCTATATCCTCAATTATGTCTGGAGTCAGTCCATGAGATTCATATAATTTTATTAACTCATCTTCAGGAAGTATATCCGCCCCACGCTTCCTGTATTTGCTAATAATATTTTGAGCTATCCTTTTACCTTTTTCTAAACTATTCCAATATCTCTCTTCTTCGTATGAAACTATATCTAATATCTCATCCCTCAACTCCCAATACTCTGGAAAATCGTTACGCCAGTATCTTATTTGCTTCTCTAATATCTCGGCTAAAGGTATTTCTATCCCGAGCTTCAAAAGATATCTCAGGCTTCTCCTAATAAGTAAACGTGCAAGATATCCTGCTCCAATATTAGATGGGACAATACCGTCTCCTATCATCCACATTAAAGTCCTTGTATGATCAGCTATGGCGTATATTGATTCATATGGAGATAATAAATTATCAAGCTCTTCTACATCCATCCCTACAGTCTCTGCTATAAGTCGTTTCACTTCCCTAGTTTTATCCGGATATTTATAGTCTAGCCATCCGCTCTTTCTTGCCAGGAGAGCAGCTATGTCTTCTGGTAGGGGCTCTAAGCCCGCTTCTTTCCTTAAGAACTCTACTATGTCTGGAAAAACAGCCTCATAAACAGTTTTTTGCCCAGTTAGAAGCCAATATATTCTTTCTAGTCCATAACCTGTATCCACAATTTCATTATCCATGGGTATAAGTTCTCCATCTATAACCTTATAGTGCATAAATACCAGTGTCGCTACTTCTAGCCCCCTTACTATCACCTCAAAATCTTCGCCAGCATTTCCCCCTCCACTCCACATATCAAAGACAAAAACTATTTCCTCGGGAGGGATACTATAAGCCCTTGTTAAAACACTGAAAGCGTAGTTAACTGTTTCATTTGCCCAGTAAACCCTCTTATCTCTAATATTGAAGGCATGGTGAGCCATCATTTCAAAGCCAGTCATGTGTCTTCCAGTTTTCCCCACATTATCTACATCTGTAAGCCTGATACTTGGTTGAGAAATTACTAAGGGATTGGCAGGTGGATCCACTATTCCCTCCGTTACCCATGGCTGAAAATCATATATCGAGGCTCCCACTAGATAAACATCATCCCTCCATCTAGCTACAACAGGATATCTTTTAATAGGCGTATGATTGTTTTCTTTGAAGAATTCTATGAAAAGACTTCTTGTCTCCCTTATACTATTTACGTGTTTACCTAGAGGGTTCCCTATGAAACCATAATCCTCTGAGGGTTGATCACCACAGACTTCCCTATCTGGATTAAGCGTCCAGAATATTCTACCACAAACCCTACACTTCTTCTTATAGAAGCCTCTATCTATGAAGAAGGGGAGATCAA
>JALURH010000233.1 GCA_027017025.1 Thermofilaceae archaeon | reverse complement strand
TAATATATCTTATCTACCTGGTGACAGAGTTCTACCCTATACTTGCATGGTATAAGAATATTTTTAAGTGCGATGAACTTGAGGAGAGTGGTGGTCTACTATGTCGCTAAGTGCTGTGGAACGCTTCCTTTTGGCACATATTCTCTACGAGTATGGGGGGAAGCTCTACTTTACCTCGGGCAGCGATAAACCCGAGGAGACTCTAGCTGGCTTCCTAGCGGAGGATTTTATACCGAGTAGTGACTTTAAATACGGGAGAGTGAAGGATGCTTTCAGAGATGCGCTAAAAAGCCTCAAGGAGAAATGGATGATCGAGCTAAGGGGATATGAAGTTATCCTAACCCACTCTGGGAGAGCAGAAGCCGAGAAAATACCCCTAGAGGAGTATAGGGGGCTCAAAAAGAAATTCTCTAAGGTTTAATGAATTTTAGCACCCTCACCCCACAATCCAAGCATTCACCCAGCCTATAGAGCCTAACCCTCCCCGAAGGCACAGTATCTGGTGGAAAATCTAGAGTCTCTATACACTCAACGAATCTTAAACCAGCTTTAGCTGCAGAATTTCTCACATATTCTAGATCCACTAGCCTAGCTAAAGCAAGTATAGGATCACTTTTCTCCCGAATAACTCTATCATAAGTTCTACCCCAGCTACTCTCCCTATTTATAATCAGTATAGATAGCGTAGAGTCTCTCTTCAACACCTCCTTTACTTCACTCATTAACCTATCTAGGTCACTGATAAACTCTAGTACAGTCACCATATAAGCGAAATCAAAACATGCATCGCGGAAAGGAAGTTTTTCTCCAATCCCTGCTACCCTATGAATGCATCTTCCAGAACATATTTTAAGCATTTCTTCAGCAGGGTCGAGACATACAATTTCTCTACCATCAACTAGCTTCTGAGCGAATACCCCTGTTCCAGCTCCAATATCTATGCCAACTCCCTGGGGAGGGAGGAGAGCCTCTAAAGCCTGTGCTTCAGCCTCCAAGACAACCCTACCTAGTGGAGTATTATACCACGAATCATAGTACTTAGCATTCTTATTGAAGACATGTATAATCGTCTCCATACAGTTATCTAAGAGCTTTAAGTATACTTTTTATCTTCGCAGCCAATTCAGGAAGGCTCTTAGCAAAGATTACTATTAAGGGCTCTACACCTATATCTCCTGGATGAAAATAAGCTTCAGCTTTTATCTTCCCTACTACACCAGCTAGAGGACATATGTGGGTACCTTTTACATCCACTACAGCTACTTTTATCCCAGCTCTTCTAGCAGCCTCTAAAACTTCACGCGAACCCCTAATATTAATAGCTACTCGATACCCAGAGCCATTTCTTATAGCTTCAAGCAGCAGGGGTGCTAGGTATCTAGAGGCACCATACCTAGCTTTTCCACAAACTCTAGCCTTACTCGAGGTCCTCACTATCCTACCATCTATAGCCGCAATATCCTCCACGTTACTCGCATCGGGCTTTGCGTACACAATATTCGACCCTACTTCGGGAACCAACTCTATGAATCTATCCATAGATGCGATGTGGAGAGCGGTAGCATATAGTTCTGACAGGAACCTATCTCCCAACGATTCTTCACCGTAGAGGTAATCAATAATGCTTCTCTCAGGGCTTCTAAATAACCCCCTATCTTCTACATATACACCATAGCCTATGCCAGTTACCTCGCCAATAATATGGTGCTCTATTTCTCTATCTCTGCAGAAGGCTTCTAGCTCTACCTCACTATCTTCTGGTATAACGGCTACTATTGATCCATAGCTTGGTAAAACTAGGGGGTCATAGTCTCCCGGGATATGTGGGTATACAGGTATCTCTTTCTGGGATATATTTATCCTTACATTATATACCCTAGAGATATCCAGTAACGATGCTAATAGCCCTCCTTCAGATATGTCATGCATAAATTTAATACAGCTAAGTTCCTGGAGAGATAGTGCAGCGGGCAGCGGGGTAAGATCCTTAACCTCTATTTCTTCGCCGAGTAGCCATGCGGCCTCAAGCCCTATTACCCCGATTAGAACAATTCTGTCACCAACTTTAGGCGGAACTTTTTCTCTAACTTTACGACCGAATACTGTAACGGACGCTAGGGGCAAGTTGAGGCCTTTATATCTACCTGTATGTCCACCAACAACTAAGGTATTGTATTTCTTAGCCTCCCGACCAAATGCCTCAAATATCTTCTCAAGCTCCTCTAGTTGGAAGTCGGGTGGTACGAGGACTTCTAGCAGGGCATATTCCGGCTTAGCTAGTGATACAGCAATATTCGATGCAGCGTAATGGTAGGCAAAGAACCCTAAATATTCTGTAGGTACACCTATAGCAGGATTTTGTGAAACTACAAGGTTATCTAAAGTGTTTGAATCTAATCCGGGTTTACCGCTTAAGGGTAGATAGCTAAGAATTCTTGCCAGTTCTTCACTACTTATTTTTCCTATATTCATCTCAGGAAAGAATTAGCTTACTGGGATATAGGCATATTCCTCTCTAGAGTCATCAAACACTCTTTTTACCCTACCTGAACTGATAAGCTTCTGCAATGAGTTATATAACATAGCCTGAGAGATACCCCTTGATTTAGCCCACTGGTATAGTCTAGACTTAGTTACACCGCCTGTAGAGATAGATATATACTTGTAGATCTCCTCTATTACTTCCTCTAATTCCTTTTCGCCTATTTTATCTTTAGCAACCCTTTTTTCCTTTTCTTCCTCTTTAGGTCTAGGTTGAAAGAAAGAGGTTATATCAATGTCTTTTTCCCCTCTCTCCCTCCTCTTCTTAGACAATATTTACACCTCTACACTTTCTTTTGAAGACTTAGAATATAGGTTTATCAGGTATCTTCTATCCTCCTTTATTTCCTTTATCCTCTCCTCCAATTTCCTTTCATCAATCCTTACTACAATTATAGGCACTATGTAACGTTCATTGTTATATATTCTTAACGTCCCGAACACGTCCACTATATCGTTAATATCTAGGTTCTCTACAAGAACCTTTTTGTCATCCCACGCTCTAATAAGGACCTGACCAGTATCATCTATTAGTAATACATCTATTCGTCTGGACATTGGTACTATATCTGCTACTCTCCCAGCAACTCTAACTCTCCTAGTTCTAAATAATACCCCTTCCCACTCTATACTAATATATGTGAAAAACCCCTGTTTTTCGATTCTTCCCTTCTCTATTTCTTCCGCCTTTACCTTAAAGTACGCATTAACTATAATTTCCACAAAGATCCAATATTACATACTCTGCAGTGTAATGTATATTTACTGTTTAAGGTAGTATGTGGGTGAGCCTTTGCTCTCCATAAAGTGGGGGAAACTTAGGCGTAGATTAAAGTACTATGCTATATGGAGTCCAATATGGGTAGTAATAGCATTTTTCCTCTCTCCCTATAGAATAGCTACATACATCTTCCAGCTTATTTTCCTTACAAAGGATATCTTAGATATATTATCTTCGAAGAATTTAGCCCCTGAGAGCTTTGAGCACCTACCTTTTTCGTTATCAATGCTTATAATAGCCTTAACAGTGCTTAGTGACCCTTTTCTCTCAATACTATCCTTAATAGATGCTATAATCGATTTCTCCGAAGATATTTTTATTGAGAAATAAATGTTAATTTAGCACTAAACTACATATTTCTTCTGGTGGGGGATCTTTGCCACGCATAAATACTAAGCTTGTTTTATGGGAAGAAATAGTTGACTGGACCCATGAACTTTCTCAACAAATACAGAGGTCAGGGTGGAGACCGGATACTATAGTAGCTATAGCTAGAGGTGGTTACGTTCCCGCTAGACTACTCTGCGATTTCCTAGATATCCATGAACTCCTTAGTGTTCAAGTTTTACACTGGGGAAAAGCGGCTGAAATAACGGCTGAAGCCCATATAAAGTATCCACTTAGAGTAGACTTATCTGGAAAGAAGGTTTTGCTCGTAGATGATATTTGCGATACGGGGGACTCTATAATTGTAGCAAAGAACCATCTAGAGGAACTAGCTAAGCCTGCTGAAATAAAGGTAGCCGTTATGCAGTGGATAAGTAGTGTAGCAAAGATAAAGCCTGACTACTATGTAGATGAGGTAAAGGAATGGATATGGTACCAGTATCCCTGGACTAGAGCAGAGGATACTACAAATTTCTTCGAGAAAATACTCAACGAAGCTAAAAAGGAGGGTAAAACTACGTGGACTAGGGACGAGATAATAGATGCCTTTAAGGAGTGGTATGGTATTGACGTAGGAGAGAGATACTACGATCTAGCCTTAGCTAGGTTAATATCGAGTAAGATGCTTGTAGAGGAAAACGGTGTACTAAGATATAGGGGGTAAGAAAGCTGATCCAAATAGAATATAGCGGAGGAATATTAGTCACTTACAGGAATAGAAAAATACTCTTCGATCCAGTAAAAATTCCATCAACTAAACCAGATATTATTGCAGTAACTCATGCCCATAGAGATCATTACTCCCTTAAGACCCTTAAGATCCTTAGGGATGTTCCCAAACTTTTAAGTAAAGCAACTAGGAGATTAATAGATCCCTACAACAAGCTAGATAACATAGTCTACATAGAAGATGGTGAAAGGAAGGAAATAGGGGGACTAGATATAGAGGCCTGGGAGGCAGGACATATACTTGGAAGCCTACAGTTCTTAGTATCATTTGGGAACAAAGTACTGGTGTATACGGGCGATTTTAACCCGCAGAGAAGACTTATTCTTAAGCCAGCAAGACAACTAAGAGCTGATATCCTAGTGATAGAAGCAACGTATGGGCATCCCCGCTATATATTCCCAGATAGACCAGTTATCTATACACGAATATTGCACTCGGTAAGAAGTGCAATAGAAGAAGGTAAAAATTTAGTTTTGTCTGCCAGAAGAATAGGTGTAGCTCAGGAGTTAACCTCTATAATATCCTTTCTAGCAAAGGATACACCACTTGTTTATCGAAGTATAGCTGAAGTAAACTCTATTTACGAAGAATTCGGCGAGAATTTAGGTAACTATGTCATCCTGGAGAACGAAGTGGATCTAGCTAGACCATTTATATATCCACTAAGTAAGAAGGTGAGGAAAAAAAGAATAATCTGTACTGGGTGGGCAGTGGATTATGGAGGTTTGCCGCTCTCTAGCCATGCGGACTTTAAGGATCTAATCAAATACGTAAAAGAGAGTAGAGCAGAGGAAATCTATACGGTCTATGGTTTTAGTAAAAGCCTTGCAGAACAAGTCTCGAAAGAAATAGGTGTAAATGCTTCTCCTCTCTGAATATTTTTTACGGAGTTTCTCTCTATTTTACTTTGGTGAACAAATGGTAGAGAAGAGAGCCGAGATAGGTATCATAGGGGGCTCAGGTCTATATGATCCAGAGATAGTTGAGCAAGTTGAAGAAGTAAAGTTATATACTCCCTATGGTCTCCCCTCAGATTTTATAATTACGGGCAAGATTGAGGGTAGGGGGGTCGCTTTTATACCTAGGCATGGAAGGAAGCATCAAATACCTCCACACACTATAAACTATAGAGCTAATATATGGGCTCTCAAAGAGCTTGGAGTAACGAGAGTAATCTCTATATCAGCTGTAGGGAGCCTACGTGAAGACTACAAACCTGGGGATTTTGTCTGCACAGACCAGTTCATAGATATGACTAAGAATAGGATCTACACTTTCTACGATGGACCAGTTGTAGCTCATGTTTCAATGGCTGATCCATTCTGCCCTGAACTACGAAAAGTATGTATAGAGACGGCTAAAAAACTGGGTATAGTTATCCATGAGGCTGGCACATATATCTGTATTGAAGGTCCAAGGTTCTCTACAAGGGCTGAGTCGAGACTCTGGAGAAAATTTGATGCAGATATTATCGGTATGACCCTAGTTCCCGAGGTAAATCTTGCTAGGGAGGCTAGAATGTGCTTTGTTAATATAGCTATGGTAACCGACTACGATGTCTGGGCCGAGAAGCCTGTAACGGCACACGAGGTAGCTAAAGTCATGAGCGAAAATATAGATAAAGTCAAGAAACTTCTCTATGAGATGATACCGCGTATCCCAGCAGAGAGGAAATGTAAGTGTTCATCTTATCTTGACGAGGCATTAATGTAGTACATTTTTATTTAACCTATGGTGATATCTTGGGTTATAGGGTAAGTGATCTTTCTCTTTCAGAGATGGGACATAGACTAATAGAGTGGGCAGAGCAGCACATGCCTGTTTTATTAGCAATACGTGAAGAGTTCTCTACTAAAAAACCCTTGGAGGGTGTAAAGATAGCTGCTTGTCTTCATGTTACGAAAGAGACAGCTGTTCTTGTAAAAACGCTGAAGGCTGGTGGGGCAAACATATATTTATCTGCCTCAAATCCTCTCTCCACACAAGATGAAGTAGCAGCGGCGCTTGTAGAAGAGGGAATACATGTGTACGCTTGGAAAGGTATGAGTGGAGAGGAGTACTACTGGGCTATAGGTAACATTATAGCATCGAATCCTGACATAACTGTTGATGATGGAGGAGACCTTACTGTTCTTTTTCACAAACTTTACTACAATGAACGAGGAGAGGACATAGATATAGTGAGGAGAGTTGTAGGGAAGGGGAGTGTAGATTCTATACCTATAGGTGGAACCGAGGAGACGACAACAGGGGTCATAAGGTTGAGGGCTCTAGCTAAGGAGAAAAAACTTCTTTATCCAATTATTGCTGTAAACGACTCTTTGACAAAATTCATGTTTGACAATAGGTATGGTACTGGCCAATCAGCACTAGACGGTATAGTAAGGGCTACAAACATACTATTAGCTGGGAAAGTTATCGTTGTAGCAGGTTATGGGTGGGTAGGTAGGGGGATAGCTCTAAGAGCTAGGGGTATGGGTGCTAAAGTAATTATTGTAGAGGTTGATCCTGTTAGAGCACTAGAAGCATATTATGATGGCTTCTATGTAACGAACATGAGGGAAGCGGCGAAGATAGGCGATATATTTATAACAGCCACGGGTAACAGGGATATAATAAGGGAAGAACATTTCAAGAGAATGAAAAATGGTGCAATACTAGCTAATGCAGGTCACTTCAACGTTGAGATCTCTATAGGGGATCTCGAGAAAATAGCAATTAGTAAAAGAAAGCTGAGAGAATTTGTTGAAGAATATAGCCTACCCGGGGGCAAGAAACTATATCTCTTGGCTGAAGGTAGACTAATAAATCTCGTAGCTGCCGAGGGTCATCCTAGTGAAGTCATGGATATGTCATTTAGTAACCAGGCATTAGCGATTGAGGCACTAGTCAAGAGAGGGA
>JALURH010000232.1:710-2252 GCA_027017025.1 Thermofilaceae archaeon | reverse complement strand
GTATTGCGGCTACTACTGGCTGCAGCCAGTAAGGTAGTTGCTCAGCTGGGAAAAGAACACTTCCAACAAGGAAGAGAAGCCCACCTGTACTCTCTGAGATGAGTGGTCCCCACTCAGCCGAGAAGAGACTCGTAGCTGCAACCATTATCCCTAGTGCTGTACACCACAGGTACCCGAGGAAAAGGTTTAGAGCCAGTAGACCTATATCTACTCTAAGGCTTAGTGGGTTGTAGCCAACTAGCCAGAGACCTAGAGGGAACGTTACCACTGCTAACATTAAACCAATTAGGTAGTGTATAATTCCCCGGGAAGCTAGGTAGAATTGTAGGTCTGGTAGAGCAAGGTAATTATACTTTAGGATTCTATAATGCTCTCTTTCATCATGAATCACCCACGTTAACCCGTAGATCCCGTTACCAATGTAGTTGTAGAATGATATTCCAGTTATCATGTAGAAAGCTGCTTCAGGGTTCATATAGCCTGTTGCTACAGCAAAAGCTATATATATGTAGGCGTAGAGGAGGAGAGAGAACATAGGTCTAACCAGTGTATAGGCAATAAACACTATGGGTTTAGTCCAGTTACTAAGTTCAAGCCAACTTAACCAGGATATAGCGTAAATCCTCCTCAAGCTCTTGCCTACATCCATCTTAGAGTCAACCTCCCCTCCCTTTTAGCTTTCACCTCCATATAATGTAGAATCTTCCCACTAGCATATGCGAAGATTGGTATCATGGCGGAGAGTAGAGCTATATGGAACTTAAGTTGCCATATACTGTAGCCCATAACTAGGCTTAGTCTTATCCCATCGAGACCAATAGTTAGGGGTATTAGGGATGCTATACTCTGCAGGATAGTTGGAAGTATTGAAATGGGATAGTAGAGACCCGAGAGGAACATAACGGGTTCCTGGAGTAACTCAGCGGCTCTCCAACCTGTTCTACTATACATTAAGAAGATGCTAGCTATGGATACACCCAGGGTATATAGTGCTACCATCGTAAGAATAAATATTATTATGGCTGATAGGAGCCCAGCTACGTTCAATGTAGCTCCAAAGAGGAAGACCCCTATAACCACTATGGAGAGAGCTCTAAGCGAAGTATTAAATAAGCCTCCGAGAGCCATACCTAGGAGTAAGCCCTCTAGTGGAGCTGGAGTCACCATAAATATCTCTAGGTTCCCGGTTTCCTTCTCCCAGTAAAGTGATGTACCCATACCCCATACAACATTGAACCAGAAACTTATCATAGCTCCCCCGATGATAACGAAACCTATGTACTCGGGAGGAGCTCCTAAAGTTCTATATGCATACACCACCGAGGATACCATGAGGAGAGGTAGGAGAACCTCCCATACGATCCAGCTGAGTTCCCGATTACCACCTTTAACTCTAATATATGCTCTCGCAAAAGCTGTTTTGAAGAAAATAGTAAACCTACTCATGTAAACTAACCCCCACTAGCTTCAGGAAAACGTCCTCTAGAGTTGGTTCTACCTTGGAGGCAGAAAGTACGGTAAAGTCGTGGCTTATAAGCCACT
>JALURH010000232.1:0-700 GCA_027017025.1 Thermofilaceae archaeon | reverse complement strand
CACTCTATTAGTTTGCTAGCATCATCTTCTTCCCTAAGAACTAGTCTCAGAGAAGTTATCCCCAATGCAACATCGCTTCTCCAAGAAACTGTTGCCGCTAACCCCCTTTCTCTGATTCTCTCTCCTAGCTCGCCGTGAAGACCCTTAATATCTATCTTAAAGACTACCTCATTTGATACAAGTTTTTTAAGCTCCTCTGGGGACCCGAGGGCTATGATCCTGCCCCTGTGGATAATAGCTATCCTATCACATAGTTCCTCTGCCTCAGCCATATAGTGAGTAGTTAGAAATATTGTCCTATTTGGATGCTCCTTAATGAGATCTTTTATCAGCCCCCTTATGTAGCGGGCAACGCCAACATCTAAGCCTAGCGTAGGTTCATCTAGGAATAAAACTTGTGGATCGTTTATGAGGCCTCTAGCCAAATTATATTTCTGAATCATGCCTGTTGAGAGTCTGTTAAGCCTTACGTCTGCAAACTCCTCCATACCTAGGAGCTTGACGAGCTCGTTGACACGCCTCCACCCCTCCCCCCAACTATAGCCATAGAGTTGTGTATAGTACCATAGGTTTTCTCGAACAGTCATGATTCCGTAGCCGGATCTCTCGCCCCCTGATACAACGTTTATAATCTCCCTAACTTTGTGGGCCTCCTTTACGACATCATAGCCCTCTACGTATGCTTCCCCAGATGTGGGGA
>JALURH010000231.1 GCA_027017025.1 Thermofilaceae archaeon | reverse complement strand
AGATAATGCTTGAGAGGATAATTCATGTTTTAATCTTCCTAGTAAGTCTTCTAAACCTATAAGCTCGGCACCAACAAAGCTCTTCATGTATTCGAGACCCCTTTCATGCCATTCTCTGGTTGCTGCTGCCACACACTCTACAGGTACTATAACCTTATAGCCTCTATAAAATGCTCCTAGTGCAGTGTTTTGTACACATATATGTGTGTGTATACCACTTAGAATAAGCGTACTTACTCCAAGCTCCTTCAATAAAAGATCTAGATCCGTGTAAACAAAGGCATCATACCGCCTTTTATATACTACATAGTCCTTTTCCGTGGGATACAATTCATCTATAATCCTAGCCTCCTTCGATCCTATTACTGCATGAGGACCCCAGAGTCTAAATTCAGCATCTATGTCTGGGTAGTGTCGATCAACGGTGTGTATAACGGGTATTCCATAGCTGTGGGCAAAATCTACGAGTCTCTTAATGTAGGGAACAATATTCTCTGCTTCTTCGGCCTTTAATCTCCCTCTAACAAATTCCTCAAGCATATCAATAACTATAATAGCGTACCTAGCCATATCCACCCCAATAATTTACTCTTCCTTAAACTATTAAAGGATTCTACTCAGGTGTAATTTCATACTCCTTTGGTGTCATTTCATTATCTAGCTTCTTAAGAAGCAGTGCTATCTTTAGCCCCTCATTAGTTAATCTTATTATCCTTGCTCCAGGAGATCCCACTCTCTCCTCAGAAATAAGTTTTGCCTCAAGCAGTTTTCTGACATTATTGTATATAGTTGTAGGTGATAATCCGGTTAAAGACCTTAGCTCTGTTATCCTTTTTTCACCATCAACAAGGGCTAGTAGTATTAGATCTGCCTCTGTAAAGATAAGTCTCTTATAGTTTCTATCCAAGTTTGGCACCAGCTGTATTTTTCACAGCATGTTTTTTATTTCCTGCCTAGTTTATTAATACTGCTATGTCAGACATAATATCATTTAAAGAATTCGCTAAACTGGATATAAGAATAGGTAAAGTAGTATCCGCTGAGAAAATTAAGAGGAGTAAGAAGCTAATACTACTAAAGGTCGATATTGGAGGAGAGGAGAGACAACTTGTGGCTGGGTTAGCACCTTACTACTCACCTGACGAACTTGTAGGGAAAGAAATAGTGGTTTTAGTGAATCTTGAGCCCAAGATTTTCATGGGGTATAGGTCGGAAGGTATGTTGCTTGCAGCAGATATAAATGGTAAGCCTGTCTTATTAGTCCCTGAAAAAGAAGTTCCGCCTGGTAGCAGGGTGCGATAAAATCGCTAAAAGGGATTTAGATATTGAACTTCTCGAGGAAATATATAGGTTCGGTCCCAGAAATCTTTCACGGATAGCTAGGGGTTTAGGTATACCTCGTAGAACCCTTCATTTTAGGTTTAAGAAGTTGCTTAGTAGGGGCATTAGGATCCAAGCTATCCCTAAGTATAATCTAATGGGTCTGGAACACATATATTTCGTACTGAAGCACTCCAGGAAGAATTTGAAATTCTTATCGAAGATACCTTTTATACTCGACGCTTGGATAGGTATTGGAAAGAAACCAATAGTGTTATGTAGAGCGGCGGTTCCTAGACCATTAGGTGGATATATAGCGGATCTAGATAATGTATATAATACTACAGTTACTGGTCCGCCTTGGCCTTCACCACCCTATAATGGACCATCTGAGGAACCACCTAAACCATCTAAGCCGAGGTTTAGTCTAGATAAAATTGATGTAGGCATACTTTCAGTACTATCTATAGATGCGTGTAGTCCAATAAGTACTATATCTTCGATGTTAAAGATACCTGTCACCAAGGTAAGGTATCACTATTCTCACCATGCTAAATATGCTATTTTGGAGAGATTTATTATAGATATTCCCGAAGAAAACATAATTGAGTCGCTAGCCTTCATTAGTACGAAAAAACCTTTTAGAACATTAGAGCACCTCTCCCAACTAACCTATATCCGAAGCGTTTCAGCGGGGAACGAGGTTCTAGTACTCTACATGAAGCTAGACTCTCTAAGGCTCTGGGAGAGTACGAAGAAATTGATTCATATGTATGGGGGTGATATAGAGATGTTTCTTCTAGGAGAGAAAATTAAGGAAAACACTATACCGTGGCTACTCTATAGAGGAAAGGAATGGAGTATAGGAGGCTTAGAGTTAACGTAGTATTCTTGAAAAAGCTTCTGGTATACAATCAATTAAACCAGTTGCCGTAATATGGAAACCTATTCTCTCCTTCAAAATGTCGCCAGCAAAGCCGTTAATAAAAGCAGCTGCACACGCAGCCCTAAATGGGTCTTTGCACCACGCAAGAAAAGCTGCAACTAATCCAGCGAGAACATCTCCCGTCCCACCTACAGTCATACCAGGGTTTCCCGTTTTATTGATTTTATATCTACTTCCGTCACTAATCACATCGTATCTACCTTTAAGGAGAACCACCGCTCCAATACGTTTCGAAGCCCTAACTGTTTTCTCTACCCTATCATTGATATCCGTTGAGACTTCCAGCCCGGTCATAATCCTCAGTTCCCCGGCATGTGGCGTAACTACACCTCCCCTTAACTTAACATCCTTTAAAGCCTTTAAAGCATCTGCATCAATAACTAGCTTGCTTTTAGCTGAGAGTTTCTCAACTATTGTACGTATAGCTCGGATAGTATCGGGTTCCCTCCCGAGTCCAGGACCTATAAGTACTGCATCAAATCTCTTAGATAATTCTAGGATATCATCAACCATAGTAGTTGTTAAATATTCCCCGGGGAGAGGGCGGACAATGAGGTCTGGGCTATAGGTTTTTATTACATCAGCTGCGGGTTTAGGCGCAGCTACTACCACTAAATCTACCCCCGCTTTTAAGGCAGCTAGGGCAGCCAAGGCTGGTGCTCCCGAATAAAGCTTTGACCCACCTATAACCAATATTAAACCGTTGTCACCCTTCCTACTCCATTCATCCCTGAATCTATAGGCTACTTTTACATCACCTGGGCCACAAATTATAGTAGATTCGTAGGGTATACCTATTGGTTCGACTAGAAGCTCACCAACGTACTCGGGGTTTTTAAGTAAACCTTTCTTTGGGGCATGGAGAGTTATTGTATAGTCGGCTTTAACAGCTACACCTTTTACCTCTCCGGTATCGGGATCTAGACCAGAAGGAATATCTATAGACACCTTCCTCTTAGCTAAGCTATTTATATATTCAATTGCTTTTCGGGCAACTCCCCTAACCTCCCCTCTCACACCCGTTCCTAGGATAGCGTCAACAACTACATCAGCGTTCCTGAAGATATCCTCATATCTACTAATCTCAGAAGAATCCTTCACAATATGAAGCTTCAATGTTGTTAATAGATTCGTTACAACTTTCCAAGCCGATCTAGCTTCTTCTGTCCTTATCTTCTCAGCTCCACCAAGGTGGATGACGTGCACATCGTACTCGCCCGCTAGAATTCTAGCAGCTACTAGGCCGTCACCGCCATTATTTCCTGGACCGCAGACAAAGAGAATTACAGACCCTGGCTTAAATCTAGATCTTATGAAACGAGCTATAGCCATACCTGCATGTTCCATCAACTTAGTCTTTGAAACACCTAGGTACTCAGAGTTCTCCTCTATGATAAACATTTCTAGAGATGAAAGAGCATCCACAGAAAAAAGGAGAGAAAAATTAATAAAAAATCTAGCGATCACCTATATCCTGGGAGAAAACCGAGTCTAAATTCCTCTCGATCAAATTTCCTATATTCTGTCACTAGTCTCCTGATAGCTTCTCTTATAGCATCACTCCTATTTTGGAAATAATTCTTCCTTATTAACTCGTCGAGTGCGGAAACAAGCCCCAAGGGAACTTTTATACTTATAACAACAGTACGCTTCATATTATTACCCATCTTTCAGTCCCAGTCTTTTGTTAAGGATTAAGGTATATAATTGGAAGATTGAAATATGGATAATTCGCTGTAGGAACAATTTAAAATAAAATAGATAGAATCTTAGGAGATGTTTAAAGGTATGATGCTATATATATGGTTGAGGTATCAACCATGCAACGAGAAAAGCAACGGATCAGGAAGCAGATCTGGGAGAAGATGGAGAAATATGAGATAGCAACTAGTCCTCGTCCATGTTACGGGAAAATACCTAATTTTATTGGCAGTTTAAATGCTGCTAGGAAAATAACCAGGTTAGAAGTATTTAGGAAAGCTAGAATAGTATATTCAACACCTGATTTGCCTCAGAAACCTATTAGGGAGGAAGCTCTTCGTAGGAGAAAGATCGTAATGATGGCTACTCCTGGTTTAAGGAGAGGATTCATCTTATTACGTCCAGATAGAATACCTCCCAATAGAGTATCTTATGCCACAACCGTCCGTGGGTCATTAGCATATGGAGAGAGAATAGCTATTCCAGAGGGTATGAAGGTTGATATATTCGTTATAGGTAGTGTAGCTGTTACAGAGAAAGGAGCTAGGCTTGGGAAAGGAGGAGGAATATATGATCTAGAGTACGCTATTTTACGTGAACTACATGTACTGGATAGAGAAACACCTATTGCTACAACTGTACATGATATACAGGTTGTTAATGAGGAGATACCTATGTCCCCCTATGACGTTCCAGTTGACTATGTAGCTACACCTTCTAGGCTCATATACACGCATACCTCTTATCCAAAACCAAACGGAATAATATGGGATTTATTAACAATAGATCAAATAGAGAGGATACCTATTCTGAGAAGACTCTTTGGTTCGCCTTAAATTTCTAGTAACCCTGGATATATTCTTCTAATCTCAAGCCGGCATCTCTGACAATATATTACTGGTTTATTATCCACATCAATAATGTTGTTACTAAACCTCATTACACAATGGTTCAGACAATGCCCTAGCCCTAATGCATGTCCTAGTTCATGGAGTACCTCCTTAACAATACGGCTCATGTAGAGGGAAGGGCGTGGGTAGTCGCCATATATCTCGGGTTTTAAACGATATGTGAAAACTATTCCTCCCCACCCCTGCTTTGCTATACCGAAAACAAAATTTAATCCTTTAACGTATGCATCCCCCTCAACTAATGTAATTATCCAATTTCCGAGAGAAGTATGGTATCTCTCAATCAGCTTTAATAGGAGTTTTTCAGCATCTATCTGTTTTCTCTCTTCATTAAAGGACTCTATAAGTAGGCTTATAGGGAAAATTTTTTCCTCAACACTAACTTGGGCTCTAAAGATCTTCTCCAGATATGGTAAAAAGTTATGAACAGTAGATGTTGGAATATTTACTGGCACCACCTTTATTCGATATTCTCTCATAATTCCACGGTAATATGTACGTAAGATCTACCAAAAATTAGTATAGTTTCATATCTACTCTCTCGATAACCATTATATCGGAGATGCTAAGCTTAGAAGACATTATAGAGTTAGCTATCGATGCCGCTGAGAAAAGCATCGACATAATGGTAATATTAATCCTACTCGGTATCATAGAGGGAGCTATCTGGGGTTATATGACGCTTATCATCATAGCACCTATAATAGCTGCTATAGCCTTCGTACTACTACTAGTAGTAAAGCTCCTAAGAATACTGAGGCTGGAGAATAAAACAGAGAAACTTATTGGGAGTATAATAATAGCTCCCCTCATTTATCCAGTCTTTCTCTCACTTCCACTTGGGTCTACAACGGTATACCTCAGTACCAGCATGTTTATAGTGGCTCCAATCCTCTCGATAGCTTTGGTCCTATACTTCTATGCTAGGTTTAGGAGTACGGAAGTATTAATCGCAGATGAGTGAATATTTTAAAGACACTACTGTTTTAATACTGCAGGATGCGGGAATACGATTTATTTGCTCTTCTTCATGAAATGGCGAAAAGGGGGTGCTTAAACAATCCCCGTATTGTCTCGAGAATGGATCTAGCTAGGGGACTAAAAATATCTCCCTGGGCTCTAAATAAGTGGCTTAAAGAAGCTTCTGATGAGGGTTTTATAGAGAAATACAAGGTTGGTAGAAGAGTGTATTTTAAGATTTCTGGTAAAGGGAAAGATTTGTTAGAGAAAATCCATAGGGAACTTACAAATGCCCTTAATATGACTAGTATCCTCAAGCTAAGAGGTGTAGTTACACGTGGTTTAGGTGAGGCAGCTATGTATATGAGTATCCCTGAATACAAAGAGGGATTTAGGAGACTCTTAGGATATTACCCGTACCCTGGAACACTTAATATCAGGTTAGATACTAGAAGCATAGCTTTGAGGAAAGAATTGGAGAAATATCAAGGTTATTTGATCCAGGGGTTCTATAGAGATAAACGGCAATATGGTAGTGTAAGGGTTTTTAAGGCGATAATTAATGGGGGTGGAAAAAGGGTGGAGGGCGCTATACTAATTATTGAGATAACCAAACATGGACCAGAGATCTTAGAGGTTATTGCACCTATGCGTCTCAGAGATGAACTAAATTTAAAGGATGGAGATACTGTTGAAGTAGAGATATGGCTGTAGGTGTCTAGCCATGAGAAAAATAGTTTCCATCATTATTATAGCGCTAGTATTTACCCCACATATCAGCTTAATAGATAGTTTCCCAAAGACTCTCAGGGTAGTTGGAAATGCTTGGATATTAGCTCCAGCAGTGTCTAGAACGGCATCCGGATATGTTGGCGTTACAGTAAACATAAGTGTTATAGTAACAGAGGGGTGGGGAGATGTTTATGTATCAACATTTTCTTTGACCGAAAAAGATTTCCAGGGAGCAGCTACAATTGCGGCTAGAGTAGCATCAGAGTTCCTAGGCTTAGATTATAGAAAATACAATTTTTACTTCCGCGTAGACAGCGATGCTGTAATAATCGGTGGTCCAAGTGCTGGCGTAGCTATGGCTACTGTAGTATTTTCAGCACTATCTAATCTACCGATCAACCGTACTATAATGGTTACAGGAATGATAGCGCCTGACGGTAGTGTAGGACCTGTTGGTGGGGTATTCGAGAAAACCGAGGCTGTATATAGGAGTGGAGGTAAAGTTTTCTTAGTCCCTCCTGGCCAAACAGTTGTTACTAGGATAGTTACAAGGAAAAGGAAGATAGGTCCCTTTGAGATAGTGTACCCGGAATACACCAAGATTAACCTTACTGAGTATGCAATGAGAGAATGGGGTATAATTATTAAGGAGGTCATAGATATTTCTGAAGTCTTTTATTATTTCTTCGGAATCAAGAGGCACGAAACCATTGAGAAGAGTCCGGAAATAAGTGATATAATTAAAGAGTACCTATTTTCGATCTCAAGTAGGCTTGGAAATGAGGCCAAATCCAGGTACAGGGATGTTA
>JALURH010000230.1 GCA_027017025.1 Thermofilaceae archaeon | reverse complement strand
CGGTAGATTATATAAGTCTTTTCAAGTTAAGGAGTTATTTCCCAAAACTATATCTATAGTATAGAGCTCTAGGGTAGCATTAGTATTCTCGGATACCAATCTGGGGACAGAAAACTTTTTAAATAGTAAATAGTTTCTTCTTATATTAAGTGTTGATGAGGGGTAATGCTCTGAGCTCTAGAAGAAAGCTACTTTGCAGGGGTGTGTGCCGTTAGCCCCGATGCTCAATGATTCCGCTATGGAGGTAGCTGTGCTACCGATGAAGAGGGTGGATGAGGAGAAAGTCCCTACCCACTGATACCCAACGAAACAGTTTTGACCGAAATGATGCGGTAGGGACAAACGGATATTTGGTGGTCGTTAAATTTTATTTCTGTATCAGTTAATCTAAAACCGGGAAACCCTAAGCCGTATAGGAGGGGGAAGAGTGGCTAAAGAGTTTTCCGGGAAGATTATTATAGTTGTCCTAGCTGTAACTATACTATTTCTCTCCATAATACTCTACCAAACCTTTCCCCCCGCGGAGAGGATAAGGTGGGTTAGTGATGTGACGCCTGCCTCTGGCCCAGGCTCTGCACCCGGGGGGTCGAGGGGGGATGGACCCTGGAACCATAGGCTACTGATCGCTGTTTCAAGCGATGGAGTTAACTGGGCTAAAACCTACACTATTCTTTCTGACCAAGCATCTGTCCCCGACGTTATTGTGGATAGAGATGGCTATACTAGGGTCTATTATGTAGACTACTATAATGGCGGCATTGTTGTAGCTATATCTAGGGACCTAGGGAGCTGGATCTACGTTAGAGTTAAGGGTTTAAATAGCAGCTGGGTTGACCCCTCCATAGCTATTCTTCCAGACGGTAGGTTTAGGCTCTACGCCTCCTATATGCCCCCCGGGGGTCAGCAGAATAAGATTATTTCAGCTGTCTCGGATGACGGCGTTTATTTCGTCGCTGAACCTGGGGTACGCTTCGAGTGGAGTGGTGTAGTTACGGATCCCGATATCATATATGTGGATGGGAAATGGGTTATGTACGTGGAGGTTGGTGGCGGAGGCAGTCAGAAGATCTTAATGCTAACCTCAGAGGATGGGCTAAATTTTGAGCTAGAAGGAGAGGTGAGAGTGGAGGGACATGTTCCATGCCTAATTAGGGTCGGCAATGTTTTCCGCCTATATGTACATAGAGGAGATTTTTCCTCTATCCTAGTTTACTACTCTAGAGACCTCAGGGAGTGGACCGGTCCAGAAGTTGTGCTTGAACGTGGGGAGCCAGGTAGCCTAGATGTATATGGCGTCGCTGATCCAGCGGTAGCTAAGCTACCTAATGGTACATACATCATGGTGTATAAGACGTGGATCGAGAAGCCAGTGTTTACGGAAACAGTAGCCGAGAAATTCTATAGGTTTAGGCTAGGGGCTAAGCCTCAAGTTCTGGGTTATCCTGAATGAGTCAGAGAGGGTTTATAGGTACTGGTGAGGAGTACGCTGAGACCTCGAGGGCTAGCTACGAAGCTTTCAAGGAGCTAACCCAGTATTGCGGCTCCCGGGGGATGTAGGACCACAGGTTTTATGTACTGAGTTCTGGAGCGACGTCTGCTCCTCCGCCCTAAGAGATCTCTCGCCTAAAAGCTTGCCGGCCTCTCCGATAAGAAAGCTGGAGAACTCTACGCTAAGGTGCTTTGGAGTTACTCATAGAACATGGGGATGAGCTCGTTCCCCACAAGATAGCAAAGGATGAGCTCGAGGAGCTTAACTACGGGTTCTCCGCGAGACTATATAGGAATACTTTTGGCGAAGAAATAGCTTAAAACTCAACTATTTATTTTTCCCGGTTCTTTATACTAGGGGTTAGATGTTAATTAACATAAGATGTGCCACTAAAAATGATATTAAACAATTAGCTTCTCTGTGGAGAAAACTTGTATCAGATCCTGAGGCAAGCGACCAAAATATTATACCATGTGATGAGAACGTAGAGAGATGGTCTAGCTTCGTAGAGAAAATAATTAGAGAAGATCCATGCCAAATACTGGTAGCGGAAGACCAAGGGAACATAGTTGGGTATATCCTATACGTGAAGAAGACTAGAACAAATCTTCTATTGAGAATGTATTGTGCCTCAATCTATGATCTCTATGTTCTACCCCAGTATAGAGGTAGGGGTATAGGCAAGAAATTACTCGAGGAAGCGATAAATAAAATCGGGGAAAGCGGTATAGAATGTATCGAACTAAGTGTTTGGATCAAGAATACTAGAGCCATTAAT
>JALURH010000229.1 GCA_027017025.1 Thermofilaceae archaeon | reverse complement strand
TTTCAATATTGTATTCTTGGATTTCTCCGATAACTTTAAATACCTTTTTAAAAGCTTTTTTTGCAATCTCCTCCATCAAGTTATCTGTTTTAGGTTTTATCCATAGCTTACCGATTTTATACGCTCCACAAGCTGGACAAATTGTTATATTAATAGTATTGTTTATAATCCGGAGAAGAGAATGGGTCCGTTTAAAACACTCCTTACATACTCCTTCAAGAAAATCATTAGTCTCTCTTCCACATAACGGGCAAGGAGCCTTAACCATCTATTCACCACTTATAAACATTAATGATTTGTACATGCAATATACCATTGAGATCTATAGCTGCATCCAAAAGTAATTTATTCTTTTTAGCCGCTTCCCGTACTACATTATTTCCTATAAGATTTACCACAGACCCCATAGCTATATATTCATGTATACTTTCTACTGGTACTTTTATTCCGCCGTAGAATTCTCTATCAATACGTATTCTAATACCTCTATACTCAATCACTCTACCCAGTAGATTTTCATCACATATTGCTACTATAGTTTCTCCAGATTCTCTGTGAAGCTTCACGTAACAATACTCTGTCATTTCATCTATCAATTCGGGAAACCAGCCTATAGATAAAGCTTTTGCCAATAGAATTTTTATTTTCTGTATTCAATATTTAATGATGATGCAGGCTGGTATTAGTGAGCATATGCAATGATCGCAGACACCAGAGCTGAAATAGAATTTGTTCAGTTATCTTCTAATTTAAATAGCCTAATTGGGGGAGAGGTTTCTAGGAGTTTAGCGTCTCCCTGCCCAGTCTACAATTTTTATGTTACACCTCTAGGGAATGAGTGAATCCTTCAATTTTGGCATTTATAAGCACCACAGCCGATTCAGGGAGTGGTAGATAGACAATAGGGGTCTAGAGCCAGTAGTTAAGGCGTTGGATTACTGCCTCTATATCACCCCCGAGAATAAGGGAGATAAAAACTAAGATCAACAGATTACTGCTCTTAACGGCGTTCTTCGTGCTGGTCTTAAGTGGGCTTGAAGCAATACACCTATCGCCTAGAAAAGAGAAGCGTAGAAGGAATATTAAATACCACGTTTCCTATATAAATTGCTTAGCTTCTCTTTAATAACTATTCCTTGACCACTAACTATATTAAAAACATATATGTCTGGGTTAACTGGCCTCCATCTCATCTTCCTTATGAAGAGAGTTCTGTAAAACTTATTGTTTATTTTTTCCAAACCCAATACGAAGACTCCAGCAGCTAAAAATTCTTCTACACCAAATCTACTCAGAGAGTTACTACCAGTGGGAATTTCAGATGTGATAATGTTTGTAGTTCTAAGTCTTTTCTCTATGTTTATTATAAGACTCCTTATGTATTCTCTCATCCAAGATACATCGTTCTCACTTACAACGAGAGGTGCGACTGGATCGATTACTAGTCGCTGCGCATTTATTCTAGAAGCTTCATAAGCTATATTTTCGACGATTGACCTAACTATAGTATCTAAAGGCTTATTTTTCATTCTCTCGATAAAATCTGGAAGAAGCGTCAATATTGATAAAAGATTATTGTCTATAAGGTATTCGAGGTCCCAACCAAAATCTCTAGCTCCTTTTACAAAGTCCTCGTATTCCTCGTCTACCAGGAGATATATCCCGGGCTCATTATTCATAGCACCATGGAGGAGAAAGGTTAAGGAGAATATAGTTTTCCCCGTACCCGTCTCACCTGTTACTAGATATGTACGTCCCCTCAGCAACCCCTCTATTATCTCGTCTAACCCCTTTATTCCTGTAGTGACTAAATCATATCCCTTTTTCTTTTCCCTTTTTTCTGGAACCATTTTCATAATGATGAACCCTACAACATAGTTCTCGATATTATTAATTTATATCTTTCTGGTGAGATTAGTTTATGTTTCTCCTAACTCCTTAACTAATCTATATATAGCCTCCCTTACAGCTTCGGAAATTGTCGAAAAAATACCGTTTTCTACCAACTCTTTTAGTGCGATATAGTCAGCTATCGGTATCCTGACACTTATTTTCTTCATAGCTTCGTGCTCTGGGCTCCAGACCTTCATCATGATCATGCTATTATATAAATAACTGATTCTTTAGGGTAACGGGTATTGTCAACTTAAGGGCTTATTAGCTGGGTTCGCTCTCTAGCGATACGCTATGAGCACTTATGCTGTGGGAGTGGGGCCCACTAGAGATGGTGTTGTATGCGATATATCTTTTAGGACTATGTTTGAGGTAGGTG
>JALURH010000228.1 GCA_027017025.1 Thermofilaceae archaeon | reverse complement strand
ATCTATATCTGTCCCTGTTTTGCCTCCGCCAACCTCTACTTGGTACTTGATTCCAGCTGTCTCAGCGGCTTTTATCAATGACTCGGTTACCTTGTTGTCGGGGGCTGCTCCTCTAGTTATTACTGGTCCTTCTCCAAGCTTTACTGGCGATTCTTTCTCGCCTAGTGCCGGGTGATCGCCTGCATGTGTTACGTCTACAGCTATAGCTACTTCAGGCGCTATTTTGAAGGCTGCTGTCCTAGCGCCCTCTAAACCTATTTCCTCCCTAGCCGAGAAGGTGAGGAATAGATCTACAGGTATATTTTCTCCACTCACTAACTCGGCTAGAAGAATTAATGTGAGGCACCCAAATCTGTCGTCAAGGGCCTTTGAGACTACTACGCCGTTCCCAGATGAGGTAAAGTTGTGGTAGAAGCTTATAGGGTCACCTATCTTCACTTTCTTCTTAACCGTGTCTGCGTCTAAACCCAGATCTATGAAGAGTTTATCGAGCTCAGGAGCTTTATTAAGTTCATCAGCCTTCATCCTATGGATAGGTTTCTCCCCAATAACTCCGTGGAGCGGCCCAGAAGCTGCCCATACTGTGACCCTAGCTGCTGGCAGTGTACGGGGATTTACTCCCCCAGCCTTACTCATGTAGATATATCCTTTATCGTCTATGTAGCGGACTAGTAGCCCTATTTCATCCATATGTGCTACTATCATCACCCTAGGTCCATCGCCAGGCTTATGCGCTATGAGAGACCCTAAGCCATCAGTCTCTATGGTGAAGCCAAGCTCCTTTAGCCTCGAACCTATATACTCCCTAACCTCCTCCTCGAAACCAGATAAACCCATTATTCCAGTAAGTTCCTCCAAGATTTTAGCTGCGTTTCCCATCACACATAAATAAAAAATATGTAAAATTAGTTTTTCTACCAGAAGATAGCTTTATCTCTGTGGATAACCATAGCCTTGTGGGGAGACAGGATAGGTGGGCTGTGATCTCCTTCTAGCTAGCATAACTACAAGAGATGCTATGATTAGAGCCATAGTAGCTATTATGATGAGGAGAAATAGTGTACTGCCTTGCAGCAGGTACATTGGTCTCTCGGTACTCACATCGTATGCTACAGCTACTATATTTGCGATACTATAGTACTTCTCGTTGTTTAATACACAGTAGTTTTGCTCGTCCCCATATTCTATTGCAACCCATAGGACTATAACCCCGCTAGCGTTCTCGGGAACTTCTACGTTTAGTTCGCCTACAATTTCTTTCACAAAATCCTCGCTTGAAGCTATTTGTTTCCAATCTATCCATTCCAGCCCATTGTAGGCCCTAGCTGAGAGAACAAAGGATTGAGGCTTCGATGATGTTACTACAACCTTGAATTCTATAGTATCTCCTGGAACTAGGATTGTTCCCGGCTCATAATTGCTGTAGACAGTATATTTGAGCCACGGGGCCTCGCTGAAGGATCCCTCCATAATCTTGTACTCTGTTGGCTGAGATAGTAGCATAGCTAGCGGCATTGTAAGAGCTAATATTGCAACAATATATACAACTTTCTTCATATGGTTAAAAGTTATGTATTGATTCATTGTTAAATTTTGTGGTTAGTTTTTCCATTTTATAGAGTTAGGGTTTAGGGAGTGGTACTCGAAGCGCAATTAATACAATATTTACCTCTATTTTTTCACTATTGTATTCAAGTATTAATGTCCCATTAACGTCCCTAGGCATAGCCACGTATATCCTCAAGTAAATATGGATAGTCTCCCCAGGCTCTATAGTGAAGTCGCTTGGATCCATACTCCCCTCTAGGCCCACCATCTTTACCCTAACGTTAACTGGAGCCTCCCCAATATTCGTTACATTCACTTCACCATCTACGTAATGCCCAGGCAGACCCTGGAGATATAGGGTTTCCGGCTCTACATCTAGCTTGGTTATCGACCTTGGATAGAAATATAGTGTTACTAGTGCAACTAGCCCTAGAGCTACGATTATAGCTAGGATTTTCCCATATCTCCCCGGGAAAGAAGAGTTAACCCCCATTATACATCATTTACAGATCTAACTGGGCAATTATGAGGATTTAGTTTAATTATTCCGGGAAATTTAGCTATTAGATATTGTTATAGGCTGGCTCCCACCTCTACTATGGGGTAGCTATAGAGTGATGGAGTGTAGAGTAGTAGTGGAGCTAGACGCACTAACTGGTCAACTAAACTTCGCTACAATATACTTTACGTCGGACCAGGATTTTACGGGAGAAAGTATCGAGCTAGTCCTCGGGGAAAATAT
>JALURH010000227.1 GCA_027017025.1 Thermofilaceae archaeon | reverse complement strand
TATAGGTTACAGGTTTCCTCCCAGGATATCTTGACATAGTGTAGTGGGGGGTAAGTGCATCAGCATATGAGTAAAGATTCTCGGGAGGGTTTAACCCTAAGTCTCTAAGGGAATCGAGGAGCTCCACTAGGTCATGTGTATAAGGGTGTAACCCGGTTAGAGCTACATGCAGCCCCCTTAAATAAAGCTCTGCGGCTTGTTGAGTCTCGAAGCATACAATCCAGTACACTCCTTCACTTAAATGCTTCTCAGCGTCCCTGAGGAGGAAATCGGCTTTTTCAACCCACTCAGCTGGAAGCTCCAAACTAGCACCTAAGCTATACTCACGCTGTTTTTATTAAATAATTTTAGCCATACCTTAGATAACAGGATCTCTTCAAAGCCGTAGTAGATACAACGGAAGCCCAATATGTTGCTTATCTAAACCTCTTCTCCCGCTCCAATAACGCAAAGTAGCCACCAGGAGCGGGAGGTCAATCCTCATATCCCGTAAGGCTGCCTAGGTGGTGGTCAATGTAGCCCCAATGAGCAGCTGAACCACATGAAGTGGTTGAGGGAGAAGCCCGTGCAAATAGTCCCCCAAGTATCAAAGAGATAAAGCACAGGCAACCACTTAGGGAGTATGACCTAAAGATACTTAAACCTTAGGATCTATGCTTTAACCCGGAGCACGCTATATCCTCTTACTATAGCTACAGAGCCTCGCTACAACGGCTTCTTTAGTTCAAAGGGTTTCCACCCATGTTTCTTTCTGAACTCATTTATAGCTTCTACAGCCTTTATTTTCTCCTCTCTAGGCATCTTCTTCGACCTTAGTACAGCCATAAACAAGACATATGTTCTACTATGTATAGTTCTCCTAGGTATGCCGTGTTCAAGATCTTCTTCAAGCTCCCTGAGGATAGCTCTTACTTCCTCAGCTGTATCTAGGCCTCTCTCACCTATATCCCTTACTTCTCTACCAAGGTATAGGTTACCTCTCTTTATTACAACGAATTTACCGTTTTCATACGTTATCCTACCTTTAACAACCCTATCGTAGAACTCCCAGTTATCCGCCCACTCTGAGTTCCTCTCCCTAAGCATTCTTAGAACAGTTCTCCTAATTTCAGTTGTTCTAGTACCCTCCTTAACTTGCTTAGCAACTTTATCCGCTATCTCCCTGGCTACATCCTCGGTTGCCCCAGCTTTTACACAGCTCTGAACAATTTTTTCCTTATCAAATTCCTCTAGTGTTCCATCAACTTTAACTACTTTAACCATATCCCTCGCCAAGAAAATTAAACCTACAAAAACTATTTAATATTACTAATAGCGTTAAAAGTGGCTAACAGATGTCCAACTACTTTTTACGTTACCTAAAACACCCACGAGAGAGGCATATACCTAACCTTCGTGGATCTCAGACTACGTAGCTCCCTCTCAAAATCTATTATATCGTCGCTACTAGCCTCCACAAAGAGAACATCTATACAGCTACCCTCACTATGGCAATGCATCCTAGCTTTAACGAAGCTATGCCTCCTTTCATAAACCTCAGATAACTTATTTGCCTCCCTATCGCTTGAAACAACTACTAGGACACCTCTACACTGGTGTGGAGTTAAAACATGAACCCTATCGTGTATAAACTCCCTTATAACCTCTGCTATCAACCTCGACCTATCTACACCCAGCCTTGATGCAAGCTCATCTAAACTAGTAGCTAACTCCTCGGGAAGAGATACACCGAATCTCTTCTTAGCCATAGCCTCTCATCCTCCTAGTAGCTAAGCTAACTACATACACCGATAGTAATATTAAACCTATTACCCCCGATGGAGCAAAACCAGTTAATATACTTACCACTAAGCCAGCTACCCCACTAATCATAGACACTATTAAGCCGAGCAGTACCGCACTCCTGCTGTTACGTGCAACCATCGCCGCAATAGTCCCCGGGAGGAGGAGCATTACGTGTTCAACTACGAAGCCAACAGCCCTCAACAATCCAACAGTGGCGAGTGCTAAAGATACCATGAATATAGTATCGTATACGACGACTTTTACACCCGAGAGTTTTACGAAATCTCTATCTACCCCTATCAATATATGTTCCCGGAGAAAAGGAACAATTAACGCTAAGATAGCTAGGGAAACTATAACCATATAGTTAACATCACGCCACGTAACTAGGAGTGGGTCGCCGAGAATATATGCCCATAGGCTTGTCTCCACCGGGAACATCGTAAGGACATAATAGATACCTATAGCTGTTGATGAAACAGAGAAAGAAACAAATATTGCTGTGGCTGAATCGGGTTCCACCCCCTTTGAGATAAGTAGAGCTATACTAGAAACTAACACTATACTTATAGCTAGAGCCCATAGCTCGGCTCCACCCCCTATAGTCTTGGAAGCTATGATGGCTAAGACAGCTGCTAACAGGGCACTATGTGGTAAAGCACCAGCTAGGAAGAAAAGCCTCCTAGCTGCGATAATAGAGCTAAGTAAGCCGTATACAATGGAGGCAGAGACCACCACTATTAGCCAACGTGGATCAACGTACATGGCTATCACATAGGTGCATGCATTCCTGGATAAGCATAACACTATCACCGTAAACCTGCTTAAGTAGCTCTAAGTTAAGTATCTCCTCCGGCGACCCTATTGCTAGAACTCCCCTATTTACAACCATTATTGCCTTAGCGTATGGTAAGAAGAGACTGGGGTCATGGCTACTCACGAGAACAAGCTTGGATTCCGCTAACTCAGCTATAAGTTTGACTATCTCGATACGTCCCTTGGGGTCAACAGCAGACAAGGGCTCATCAAGTATTAAGATACTTGGATCCCAGATAATAGCTCTAGCTATAAATGCTCGCTGCCTCTGCCCACCGCTTAACTCCCTAAGTGGTTTATTAGCTACCTCCCTTAACTCAAGTTTGTTAAGCAAATTTAGTATCCTCTCCTTAAGATACCTAGGTGTAAGAAGTCTAGGAGGGGCTCTGTGGAGGATAATAGCAGATTCAATAACTTCTTTAACACTCACTGGGAAAGATGCGTTAATTTCTAGTAGTTGTGGAACATAACCAATTATTTTCCCAGCTACTTCGGGATGCCCTGTAACGTCTACACCATTTACAACTACTCTACCCTTAACTGGTGACACTAAACCTAGGATAGATTTGAAGAGCGTAGTTTTCCCCGAGCCATTTGGTCCTATAACCATAGTTAGTCCAGAGCCCTCTATGCGGAAGTTTTCATTCTCGAATATAGTTTCGCCTCCATATACCACAGTTAGCTCCCTAACATCTATGTAGGGTTCTTGGCCCATAATCCCCTGTACACAATATGCAGAAAATCTTTATAAATCTGTGCACAGGAGGTAACTGGGGTATCATGGATACTAGGAAAATATTTACAATATTCCTATACACTACTATCCTCATAGCCACACTACATGTTAATACTGCGATGCCCCAAACAAAGGGTGTAAGGATTATAGTTACTTTCCCAAGCCTAAAGTACGATGTCGAGCAGCTACTATGTGTATATGATTCCGTGGAATCAATAGTTCCACCGGGCGTAGACCCACATAGCTACGAGTTAACGCCTAGAGACATGGAGAAGCTTATTTCAGCAAATATTGTGGTATCTACGGCTCATAGTTCTTTCGAGAAGAAAATAAGGGAGAAAATAGAGAATGGTGAGATAAAAGCTAGGTTGATAGAGATACCCTATCTTCCTGGAATAAATATACTTATAAACCCAGCAACGAGTCAGCCTAATTACCACATGCCTATATATGATCCACAGAACTATATAGTATTCATGGAGGTTCTCGAGAAAAACCTGGAGGAAGTAAATCCAGCGTGCTCGGAAGAATATCGATCAAAACTGGAGAGAATCAGGGAAAGGATTGAGGAAATTAGAGTGAATATACCTAAGCTAAATATAACTGCCCTAGCTGCCACACCCCTCGCACAATATGCTGTAAACTGGTTAGGGATTAATGTTAAATTCCTAATTGTTAAGGAACATAATGTACCAACAACTCCCCAAGATATTATTGCTATAGAGGAAGCGGCTCAGAGGGGGGAAATAGGTACTGTGTTACTAGTCAATGGCTCCATACAAGCGAATGAGAAAGCTAGGGAAATAGCTGAGAAATATGGTATACCGGTTATAGTTATTCCCTCACCACTTGAGGCTAGAAGCATACCAGAAAACCTCCTCAGCATCCTAGACCAGCTAGAGGAGACTAAAATTAGACATAATGTGGGTGATGGATCAATATCCACGAATTTAAACCTAAGTTATATCATGGGTATAGCGGTTATTGCTATCATCCTACTACTGGTCGTATTATATAGGAGAAAGACGTAGACACTACTTCTAACTCAGGAAAAAGCTACCAAGATTTTAAACCCGATTCTGCAACCCTCGTTGTTCTCTCAGCTAAGCTAGTTATCCTGCTCTCTTGGAAACCAGCTACATAGCTAATAATAGTATTATTGAGGGGTTCAACCCACTCTACAGGTATATTATCCGCTCCGAGAACAACACCTATAACTGACCCAGCAGTTGCACCGTTACAATCTGTATCTAGCCCACCCATAACGGCTATAGTGATGGTATCTGTAAACCTACCCTCACCCCAGAGGAGCGCAGTTGCTACTATAGCAGCATTATTAATTGTATGGACTGGGCTATAGAACCCATATCGTTCCTGCACTTTATCTAACGCCTCCTCCCAACCTAGACCTTTTTTCCAGAGGCCAATAACATATTTTATAGCTTCGGCGAACCTACTAGTAGAAGGTATCTCCGAGAGACCAATCTCCAATAATTTCTCGATATCTTTCTCCACGAAAGCCGAGGCTATAACAGCGCTAAAAAACATTTCACCATATATACCATTCTTCACATGAGATAGTCTTGCATCGCGGAAAGCTAGCTCAGCAGCTAGCTCCGGTTTCCCAGGACATATATACCCCCATAGATCAGCCCTTATCTGCGCTCCGATCCACTCCCTAAATGGATTAAGGAAGGATGCGGTTTCCGGAGGTTTAAAGCCTAGGATAAGGTTTCTATAGGCACATCTCTCAGCGGTATATACCGCCTTGTATGGTAGCTTTAGTAACCAAGTTTCCCCCACGTTATCTGTACTAAAGCTTAGACCATATTCCTCAACTATATCTAGGTTTATTATCGTATAATCTATATCGTCATCTCTTTCTACACGCCTTATACCCTCCCTAGTGAGCACAAATTTGTCCTTAAGCTCCATACTGCTGAAAACCCTCATTGGAAAATAGTTTCTGAGGGGGTATTCACCTACTTTTGTAAGACGATTCCTAATTTTACTCCGACTCCAGCCTTCAACAGGTTTACCCAGCATGCAACCTATGCATCTACCGAGCCATCCTCCTAGAATCTTATTGTATAGCTCTCTGGTGCTTAAGTGATGCTCTAGGATACGTGGCCCCTTTGGGCGTAGCCTCCTAATATCAGATAGGTTACTGGGTTCATTATATTTTGGTTCTCGAGGCACCAGGTGGGATAACTCTTCGTATATTGATAATAGTTCCCTAGAGTTGAGATTAACTTCCCTTATTTTCTCCTCGAAGTACGTTGTATCTACTCCTTCCTCCCATTTCTGCCTAATCTCGTACTCTAGTAGCTGTCTTAGCTCTTGGGGATCAATAATCTGCATAGGTAAAATTTATACTATGTCGTAAAAAATAGTTTGTATTTATGTTTATACAGTATGTTTTGAGGTTTTCACATTCCTTACTAGAATATAGGGTAGTTGAGTTGCAGTCTCCACCTCCCACCACTTAATTGGGTAGGACTCCTTCGTTAACGCATAGATGTTATGTAGGAACTTAGGGAAGGTATCAGCTATCCTTAGCTTCTTCACTGGTTTAACTATCTCGCCATCCTTTATGAGGAATAATGCGTCACGAGTTATCGTTGAGAACACCCCCTCGATATAGTTCTGGAGCCTAGTATACCAGTTATTTGTAACAAGTAGGCCATTCTTCACTTCACCTATCATCTCATCCAATGTATAGTCCCCACTTTCTACCTTCAATGCCCATGGAGAAGGTGCTATCCACCCAGCATTAGCTGTAGATTTAGCACCCATTTTGCTAGCGGTTTTAGTGTTATGGAGAATATTCCTTAAGACACCTTTCTCAATTATAGGTTTGTTATATGTCTCCAATCCCTCGTCATCGAACGCTGTAGAACCCGGTAGAGATTTATCTCTAGGGGCATCAATTATTGTAAGCTTGCTAGAAGCTACGATATCCCCAGGCCTGTTTTTCATAAATATTGATACACCCATCAGGATATAGTATGCACTACTCATCCGGGCGACGTAGTTAAGGAGGTTACCTGCAACCATGGGTGAGAGAATAATATCGTATTCGCCTGGCTCAATTTCTACAGAGTTCTTTGACTCGACAGCATATTTGGAGGCGATTCTAGCCATATCCTCGATAGAGCGTAGGTCTAAGGTCCTGGAGCCGAGAGCCCACTGGCCTGACCCATCTCCAGCGAAAGCTCTAATATATGTTTCAATCATTGATGCCTCCTCGTAGAGCTCAGCGCCCTTAGATGTTACTAGAGCTTTCTCACTATACCTAAGTGAAAACATCCCGGCGATACTATCTATCCTCTCCCTATGCGCTACCTCAATAATAGTTTCAGCAATATTCGATGGCTCATCCATTGCTTCGAGTATTTTCTTATCAACAGTACCGCTGAGAGACGTTACTCTCTGAGGCTCTGGTAGTGGGGCATAGAGTATGGATGGCTTAATGTTTTCTACCCCCTTAGCTACCTTCGATATCACCTGGGATATAGATTCGGGCTTAATAGAATGTATACTTGATACAACTATCTTCTTATCCCTCGACATATATAGGGTGATAAAGGTATTATCCCAGTCCTGTATAACACTTGGCTCACTATTCGCTATCTTCACCATAGTCTCCTTTAGTACCGAGACTTTCGCAGCGGCTTCCTCGAAACCGTATTTGATTGCTTCACTAACAACTTTGTTGGCTAAACTAATTAATTCATCCTTCATAGTGGAGCCACCCCGAGCCTAATACCTTTTAGGCGGACATTTGGTCCCCCGAACCAGACAGGTATACCCTGTGCTGGTTCACCCTTGCCGCAGGTGCCTGCATAGAACCTAAGGTTCTTATCGACTGCATCGATCCTGCTATAGAAAGCTTTCGTCGTCACCTCTAAAACGGGGTTTTTAATCAATGTTTTGAACTCGCCATTCTCAATAAGATATGCTTCTAACCCAACGTACCTCTGGCTCCACCTCTCGTCATCTATATTCCACTCCATATAGCTCTTAATGTATACACCATATTTTATGTCCTCAATTAATTCATCAAAGGTATAGTCACCAGGATTAAGGTAGGTGTTAGCCATCCTAATTATTGGCTCACTCCTATAGTTCATGGA
>JALURH010000226.1 GCA_027017025.1 Thermofilaceae archaeon | reverse complement strand
TAGGAAAACAGTGCCCCATGTTATACAGAACCATACCTCGCCTAGATTGTTCTTTACTTGGAACCAATCCATCTCCGCCTGCTCTATATGAGGTATTAGAACTATAGCGGCTAGAATAAATGCAGCTGATACAGGCACAGCTGGTGACGAGAATATAGGCTTACCCAGGAGCCAAGTAAGGTATATGAGGATAGTTACTAATCCTCCAGTAAGGAAGTGTATGAATTTCCGTGCAATATACTTATTCCATATCCTAGCTACGGGTTTTGAGAGGAAAAATATGACAATTATCACCCATAAAGCTAGTACCCCGCCAGTAATGATATCATTTATTGTTGCACCATAGATGTAGAATATTGTTAGAACAATAATGGCTGTAGCAACTAATACTGCAATACTCTCGCCCTTCATTAATATAAGTTATAGACTAAGAATTATTAATCAATTGTCTTATTATTCGAAGAGATCAAGCAGAGAGTCAACAATAAACATCGGTTTTAAGTCCCCCTTCCCAACGCCATTTTTCTTCGTAACACCCGTTAAGACGAGTAGAGAATCTATGCCAGATCTCTTAGCCCCCAATATATCAGTCTCTAACCTATCTCCAATAACGAGTGCTTTATCCCTAGGAACCCCACTCTCCTCCAAGGCTAATTTAAAGAGATATGGCTCAGGTTTCCCTATAATAATATCGGGGTTCTTACCAGATGCAACTTCTACGGCGGCAACTAATGCTCCTGCACCAGGCATCTCGCCCAACTCTGTGGGTATAGTTGCATCCCTATTCGTAGCTATGAAAAATGCACCATTCCTAATTAGCATACTTGCATGCGCTATTTTCTCATAATTTATTCCCCTATCTAATGCAACAACAACGCTCTCAGCATCGTCCAATACTATTACCCCAGCTTCTTCAAGTTCTCGTCGAAGACCCTCCTCTCCAACTATATATGCTGTTAAACCATTTTCCCTAAGGAAAATTGCCGTACCATACCCACTAGTATATATCCTGTTAGTGGGTATATGTAGCCCAAATCTAGCAAATTTTCTAGCGTAGTCAGCTCTTGATTGAGTAGCATTGTTTGTTATAAAAACGACCTCTTTCCCCATTTCTTCAAGCAACTTTATAGCTTTTATAGCTGAGTTGATAGGACTCTCCCCTCTCCAGACAACACCGTCACAGTCTAACATAAATAGATCATACTTAGTGAACTCTCGTTTTAGCCTCATTAGATGTCACCTTTACCAGTTCTCTCCCTAAATGCGATAAGCCTCCCCCTCCTGATAGCTATGAAGATAAATATTATAGCTACTAGTACTAGGGCGCCAGATAGGACTAGAAAAAGTATGTTAAATGGCTGGAATGCCAATAGGAATGTTAGAGTTGATAGAAAGAAGCTGTATGTAGCTGAAACAAGTAACATAAGGGAAGTTAAATCAAGGAAGCAAGCAAATAATACCTCTTTCATAGGTATCTTGAATGCCTCATATTCCTTGAATAATTCTCTTTCTGGCCTAAAGATCTTGGGTTTAATTATAGCATAGATTATCCATAGTATAAGTATGATTGTCTCCCCTATCAACATTAATGATAATTCCTCAGGTAATCCAAGTATCCTAGGTATCTCCATATTTCTACCCAGAGCTAGGGGAATGATATGAGTCTATTTTCCCCGCTAAATGCTTCAACCTCTATATATTTTTCGATTCCACTCGTTCTTATCTTAGGTGTTAAAACTCTCTCTATCTGGAATAAACCAGCCATATCATCCATATGCACAATTATCTTTACCGGCCTATCTCTTCCCCTAACTATTTCAACCTTCTTTATACTAAGAGCAGATACTGCGTGAATATCCACTTTACCAAGCTTGTAGGGTATTCTCGCCCTCCCCTCAGACATATCTAATCCATCTGCTACCTTTACCGTTCCTGCCTCAACAGTGAGACAGCGTGTATCGTATTCTGTTGCATATATTGCATGCATAACTTCCTGACGTAGGAGATACCTCCTTGGACCAAGGTCCCCGAGTACAGCCGGCAATACCCTATCAATTATATCTTTAGCCAGTAATGCCCCCATATACTCATGCATCTCCCTATGTATAGCGTTGCCTAAATCATGCAGGTATGCAGCAAGTACAACTATTGCTTGCACTTCATCTATGCCCGAAGCAACACCATGTTTCATTGAAGTAAATATTACTCCTCGACTATGGAGTATGTCTAGAATCTCAAGAGCTGCTCCAGCAACTATCCTGGAGTGCACAGGTCCATGATCATTATACCCCATTCTCATGACCGCATTTATGTTACTCATTTTAAGTAGCTCTATAACTTCTTCATCTTTCTCTAAGATATTAACCGCCCTAGCTATAATCTCACTTTTGTTAATCCATATGTTAAGTAGTTTGGGGGAAACTGTAACCACGGTTATTACCGATAAAGTGTAATGTTTTTAAACTATATTATCCTAGTGTGTAGATAGTATCTTCATGAAGGTTGAAAGAATAGTTTCAATGGTACTTTCGCCACATATCTACGGGATAATTGTGACGACGCTACTGTGGCAGAGATTTGGTGGAGAAATACTTATTCTCCTTTACCTATATTTCTTCATATCTATTGGTCCTCTTATACCGATAATTTGGGATGTATATAGGGGCAGAATAGATATCTTCGTCTCTAGGAGAGAGGATAGAGTAAGGTACTTCCTGGCTACACTCATCTTCTATATACTTGGCTGGTTCGGATTAATAATGTATGGTATAGAAGTTTACCTACTTTTCATGGCAACCTATATCGTAATGACTACTATACACATGGTTATTAGCCTACGATGGAAGATCAGCATGCATGCTGCTGGAATAACTGGTCCAACAACCTTCCTGGTATATATTCTCGGTATTAGTTATGCGCTACTCTATAGTCTACTTTTACCAGTATGGTGGGCGAGGAAAAAAATGAAGGCGCATACATCTAATCAGCTTTTAGCTGGTTCTCTTTCCTCCGCCCTATTCACCTGGATTTTCCTCGAAATCTACTTCAGCTTAAAGGCCTTTACACCGGGGTAATATGCTCCTTCCCCTAAGAACTCTTCAATCCTAATCAACTCATTATACTTTGCTGTTCTCTCCCCTCTAGCTGGAGCTCCAGTTTTTATCTGACCACAATTTAAGGAAACAGCTATGTGGGATATAGTTACATCCTCCGTTTCTCCGCTCCTATGGCTCACTATTACGTTATAGTCGTTTCTAAGAGCTAAACTTGCGGCATCAAGTGCTTCCGTCAATGTTCCTATCTGGTTTACCTTAAGTAGTAACGCATTTGCTGCACCAACCTCTATACCCTTCGATAGCCTCTTGATATTTGTTACAAATAGGTCGTCACCCACTATCTGTATTTTTAATCTCTCAGTAATCATTTTGAAGCCTTCAAAGTCCTCTTCCTGAAGCGGATCCTCGATAGACACTATCGGGTACTCCGAGACAAGTTCTTCATAGTAATCTAGTAGTTTATCCCTTGATAGTTCCTCGCCATCTATTTCATAAACGTTTTTCCCTGGTATATAGAACTCTGTTGCAGCGGCATCTAGCGCTAAAACAACTTCTTTCCCAGGAGTATATCCGGAAGACTTTATTGCATTCATTAATGCATCTAATGCTTCCCTACTCTCCTTCATAGGAGGAGCGAATCCTCCTTCATCACCTACATTTATTGCATTCTTACCGTACTTATCTTGGAGATACTTCTTCAGAGAATGGTAAACTTCGCTCCCCATTCTTAGTGCTTCTTTAAAACTCTCTGCACCAACGGGTACTATCATGAACTCCTGTATCTTTAATTCATTACCAGCATGTTTACCTCCATTAATTATATTCATTAATGGTACGGGTAATGTTCTGGCATTTATACCCCCAAGGTACTCAAATAGGGGTACACCATATGTAGAAGCTGCTGCCTTGGCGTTAGCTAATGAAACTGCTAGTATCGCGTTAGCTCCAAGCCTTGACTTATTAGGTGTTCCATCAAGTTCTATCAATAATCTATCTAATTCCCTTTGGTTCCTGCTATCTAAACCAATAACCTCCTTCGCGATAATCTCATTTATATTTCTCACAGCCTTCTCAACACCTTTTCCATGGAACCTCTTACCTCTATCCCTCAGTTCAAGGGCCTCATGAGCGCCTGTTGATGCCCCTGATGGTACAGCAGCTCTACCAAACCCTCCTCCTAGCGTTAGGACTTCAGCCTCGACTGTAGGATTTCCTCTTGAATCCAGTACCCATCTACTCTGTACAGATGATATTATGAAGCTTTCATCGTCTACATACATTTTTTCTCACACTCATTGGTATTCTCCATATAGGTATATGAGGTTAATGCAATTAACAAAGTTCTAGATCCTTAAACTACCGGGGAGCTAATTGATATGGAGTAACTGTTTATACCACTTCAGGGATATACTACTGTGGAGAATATGAACGGAATTGTTGCCGCAGTCCTCTGCGGTGGAGAAGGAAAAAGGCTCAGACCCTTAACATATTATTTCCAGAAAGCTATGATACCTGTTGGTACAAAACAGAAACCACTCATCGAGTATATAGTGAGGTTACTAAGGTATCATGGTCTCACCGACGTGGTCCTTCTAGTGGGATACAAGGGTGAGCAGGTAGTGAACTACTTTGATGATGGAAGCAGGTTTGGAGTAAAAATAACCTATGTATGGGATAACCCCTCCTACCCCGGGAATGCTGGCGCATTATATAATGCTTACCTCCAGGGAGTATTCGATAACTATAGGGACATACTAGTCTATTACGGTGATATACTCACTAATCTCGATATAGCCGCCCTAGTAAAGTTCCATAGGGAGAGAAAAGCTATTGCTACATTAGCACTCTCAAGTAGCTACAATGTCAGTGTTGGTGTTGTAGAAGTTGATGGCACAGAGGTAAAAGCCTTAAGGGAAAAACCGCCCCTAGGTAAACCCGTGTTCATAGGAATACTGGTTATGAAGAAGGATGCAATCAAGCTGGTGAAAGAGATACTTGACGTAAAGGAAAGCGCCGATATCATGGGTGATTTAATGCCCCTACTACTTAATAGGGGTATTAAAATCGAGGCCTATATTACTGACGTTTACTGGTATGACCTAGGAACAACAGAGAAATATGAAAAACTTAGCCCAGAGAAAGTAGATAAGATGTTCCTTCACCTACTTTAAGATACTCGATAAAAAGGTTGGCTCCCCCTTGAGAATTTTTGTCGCCAATCTTTTGGGCACTATATTCAGCATAATTTTAGTTACCCACCAATTGTTATACGCGAAATCTACTATCCTCCTATAGGAAAGCCCTATATCTATCGCAGGTTTTATCTCCTCTTTTATTCTTTTCTCGAAAAGGGAAATATCCTCCCTATAGATAGCCTCAGCGGCTATGATCCCCGATGCCATAGCTGTCGGTATTCCACCTCCATTTATTGGATTAACCATTCCAGCAGCGTCTCCTACGAATATTACATTGCAGTAAGTTAAACTATTCCTGACTCCTCCCACAGGTATCCATCTACCCAAAATCTTTCCTTTAGTTTTAGCATTTGTTAGATATCCCCTAGGGTTGATACGTATTATATCCTTAAGTAGCGATACAGGATTTACTCCATTCTGAATGTAGTTGAGTCTAATACCAACGCCCACATTTGATAAGTAATTACCTCTCGGTATAATCCATGCATAACCTCCAGGGGTGTACCTGGGTGAAATATACATGAATATAGCGTCTTGAGGCATAGATGGAGTATACATCCTTACATTAACTCCTATAGCTACATCATAACTATTCCACAACCACCCTATCCCTAGAGATTGAGCTACAAACGAAGGGCTGCCATCAGCCGCTATAATATATTTAGCTGTAAACTCTCTCCCCTCTTTAGTCATTATACGGAAAACGTTATTCTCGTATATGACTTTCCTTACGGCATCACCCAATATGTGGTACGTACCCTCCAGAAGGTTCTCTATCATCTTAGCTCTATCGATAGTGTATCCCTTTATACTGAGATCTAAGATATATTCTCCATTAATGTCTACCTCTATCCTATTAGACCGACATAGCTTTGGAGCCAACCCTATGTAGTTATATGCTTTCCTCAGTGAGGAATATCTCGTTATAAACGATATTTCATCAGCCTCCGGGATATACTCTCCGCATACTACAGGTTTACCCGGAACACTTTTCCTCTCTATACCTAAAGAATCTACTCCTAATTCCTCCAGTCTCCTGAGTGCTGCTGCACCAGCTGGACCAAGACCTACAACAATAGCCTTTTTATTTGTCATCGGTTACACATACCCTCTCTGGACCTAAAACCTTAACACTTGTCTGAATAAGTTTGAGAGATTTCTCAAGTATATCTTTTACAAACCTTTTCCCCTCATCTGTTAAGTCATACAACTTCTTTTCCCTAGGACCTATCTGCGTTGATTCTATTATCCCGCCTTCTTCTAGTTGTCTCAAGAAAGGATATACTTGAGATGGCCCAACACTACTACCAGTCATTTCCTCTAATCTCTTCATTATCTGGTAACCATGTTTTGGTCCCTCATAGAGTAAGATAAGGGTATATAGCTTGATTACGGTATTTACCTTGATTTTCTCACTTTGTGTTTTTCTAGGCATAAATATCACGCTAAAGTTATGTTACGTTAAGTCAAGCACTATATCATATCCTCGTTATATTTTTGTTTCCGTATCTTCAATGTGCTTTAGAATTATTGTTAATGTCCCAAAGCCTACACTATAAATTATTTTTCCACCCAGTACTTTCACTAATTCCTCAGCTGAGGGCATTAAGAGGAACGTCCTATAGATACTCTTCCAGCCCCCTTTCCTTCCTCTAGATATTACCCATGCGAGGAAAGGAGCTATAGAGGAGATATAGATGGATACTAATATAAGGGAAAGTGTTTTGCTTGGCCGGAAAACATCTAGTAATATAATCCTGTTCCTACTTACTCTAATCATCTCTGAGAGCCCCTTCCCCTTATTTAGGAAATCCCTAAATGAGAACATAGCTATTGATGCATCGAACGACTTACTTCGTAAAGGCAGCATCTCTGCTATTCCAATAATTCTTTCAGCATCTCCAGGTACCCTCTTAATCATTTTTTCGCTAGGATCTAGACATAAGATTAGTTTAGTCTTCCCATTTTTTAAAAGAGATAGAGAGAAACATGGTCCACAACCAACATCCAATATTCTTGAGAAATTATGTAACTCATTTATAGCTAGTCTACGTAGCTTCGTAGACATACCTAGACTCATTACAATATTTGCTTGCTCGTAAATGTTATTTAGAACCAGATTTTCTATCTCCCTAATGATCTGCTTCCAGAAAGCGGTATCCATATGACTCACTAATAGCTCTCAAATTATCTCTTACCATATTTAGTAGATCTTCTCCCCCTTCC
>JALURH010000225.1 GCA_027017025.1 Thermofilaceae archaeon | reverse complement strand
AAGCTGGCAGACACCACCATCACCTTCGGGAGCGAAATCGTATACGTTAATAACGAGAGTCTGTAATGGGCTTACAGGAGGTTTCAACCTATTCCGTGTTTTCCAATCTATCAGGCAGTATGCACCCTTACCTAATCCCACGGGGGGTGTGGAACTAAGTATTTCGAAGAGTTTCTCCTCAAAGATTGAAATTATGCAGCTACGTTTTTTATCCCCAATATAGTACCTGCGGTCGATAAGTAGGGTTAACACCCTAATCGCTATCTCTCTTTCGATATCCCCTCTTTCAGCAAACCTCCTCAATCTATCAGCAACATAGAATAAGTCGTCGTAGCTCCATCTCCCAATATTCTTCACCACATAGCTGTAGATCCCCACATAGCTTGTTCTCCTCGATAATAGGGTATCTATCTGTTCAACACTAGGTTTCGACGCATAACTATTCTCCATCCAGTAGATACTCCTACACGGCTTCCTACGCTTCCCAGCCGAAATTATTTTCCCAAACTTATCCGTACATAGTAGGTCCTTCTTATCGTAGTCTATCGTAAATATGAAGGCTCCTCCATCGGTATAACTTCCTCCCCTCGCATACCAGTATAGATCGGCTATAGGGCAAAACTTTTCATCATCTATAGCTAGGCTTCTAAGCAAAGCATCTATAGCCTGCCTCTCGGAAGCTATAACCCCGATCTTCACATAACCTTCCTGGAGAGCGAATACTTGGGGCCTAAGCATAGAGGTATCTGTTATCCCTATTAACTGGAAACACCTCCTATATGGGTCATTTCTAGCTATTATAAAGAACCAGGGTCCATCTGGTGAACCGTGGATATGTGTAGCCTGGATAGCTCTATATATCCTCCTCTTCTCCTCTGGGAGCATGTAGAAGTCTCTCTCCGTAGTTGGCGCTATAGCCTCTATTGCATACTCCAGAGGGTACCTGTAGACTCTAGTTAATAGATCCCAGTAGAGGGCGGCAGCTTCGGTATCGGTTAGGAATAGTGGGTAAAGATTTCTCTGCTTGAGGTACTCGGTCATAGAGTAGTAATTAGCGAAATCACCGTTATGTACCAAAGCGTCATTAACTCCTATGAAGGGGTGTGCACCTCCGGGATGCCAAACCTTACCCTTCGTTGGATATCTTTGGTGCCCAATCCAGACATGGGCTTCAAGCTCCTCTAGCTGATAGTATTTTATCACTTGTTCAGCGTAACCCACTATCTTGAGAACCATCATATTTTTACCGTGGGAGACCACGAAGGCACGTTTCTCCCCGAGTGAAGCATAGTATTTCCTGTTGAGGGCAAAACTATTCCTAAATATGAATTCATCCTCGGCCATACGAGGATCTATACCCTCAAGGCCATTTTCCACAATGAACTTCTCGAGTACATCCTCATCAACCTTAACGAAATACCTATAGACAGCTGGTGGTTTCACATCCAAACCTATTTCTCTATGGTTATCTAGGGTTGGCAGCTCCTCCGATAATAAAACCTCAAAATATGGTTCAATATATTCCTCCTCTACATCCCTCCTACAGGTGGGATCTAGGTACGCAACCTGCAGTATATAGTAGTCCTCTAGAACCCTCCTTGAAACACCAAGTTGTTTAGGCGATAATCCAACAGCTGCTATACCACCACCCTTACCATTACCCCTATTATGCATCTGGATTAGAGACTGCATCAAGTGTCTACCCTTGATGGGGATCGTAGAGGCAACACCTATTACACCACATCCCCCCTCAGTTTCGCTTTTACGTGGGGGCAACTCGAGACCCTCTACTATAGGCTTCCTGGAGGCTATTATCCTATCTACGATATTCACCATATTTTGTCACCTTAAATAATCGAGATGGACTAGGTGATTGAACCTACCATGCCTAAACTTGACTTCGCTACTCGGCCGTAGCTCCCTAATACTCTCGAGACCTAGCCTCCACAGTATATAGCTCAGCTGTTTTTTCCACGAATAGTACATGTTAATTATTCTCTGAGCCCCCCACTCGGGATCTATAAGGTACCTAAGCACAGGGTCGGTAGTAGCTATGCCTGAGGGACAACCCCGCCCTCTCTCACAGTTTTTACATCTCTTACATCCTAGTGCAACAAGCTCCGCTGTCCCAACCACTACACCATCAGCGCCAAGCGCTATAATCTTCGCAACATCGAAAGCTGTTCTAATCCCACCACTAGCCATAATTACTATCTCGTCTCTAACACCCTCCCTCACAAGGTAATTATGAACTATTGGGATTGCATACTCAATAGGCATTGCAATATTTGTCTTAGCTATATCTGGTGCTGCCCCAGTCCCACCAC
>JALURH010000224.1 GCA_027017025.1 Thermofilaceae archaeon | reverse complement strand
GTTCGTATATAACGCTATTAAAGACAAGCTTACCCATAATTCCTGGAAGAATGTGGAGATAGTTAAGGACTCTGGGGGTAAAATAACCGGCTGGAGAACAAAGGATGTATCTATACTAAATGCGGTTTTCGGGACATATACTCGGTGGGTTAAAGGTTATACAGGCTCCGCTCCTAAGTCCTTCCGCGATTTAGCGGCTATAGCTATATGGGATAATGACCCCACATGTAGTATGTACGAACCAACTATTGTGGAAACGCTACCAGTAGAGACTACTATAAGCGTAGTAGATAGTCTCTCACATGAGGGGGTATCTGACGTAGAGGTCTTAATAATGACCAAGGAGAATGTATTTGTCAGTTATCTATGGACAGAGCTTGGTGGAAGCGGTACAGTTTTTCTTCAAGCTGGAGAATACCGTGCAAAAGCGATGCTTACAATGTTTGGTGCTCCTGTAACTATTGCTTCAGTAGATTTCAGGCTTGAAAGGCCCTCAACAGTTAAGATATTTGTTTCAGGGGTTATAGTACCTATAAAGTATGTACCATATGTTGCTCACACTATAGTTTCCCTGGCGTTAGCCACCATCGTATCCATTATCTCTGGACTGCTTCTGAAGAGGCTTAGAGTAGCTAGAGTAGGGCTTGGTGAAGTAATTACAGGATTAATCGCGTTTAGTGCATTCTACATTTATTTCCAAGCTATAAGTGGGCTACCTTTAATCCCTTAATAAGTAGCACTAAAAATATAATTTAAGTAAGCTAGTGAGGCTTAGAGAGATGGGTGGGAAGCCTTAATAATCGACTTAGCGGGATAGTCTAGGAGTAGGATTATCAGCTTAATAAAAGGATCTACGATTTCTATTCACCTACAGGGTTTTACAACTCAATCTCTCTTTCTACATCTATCCCCACTTAATACCTATTTTCCTATTTTGCTCCTAGCTGGTACTGGTCGTGCTTATATTTTTCTTCAATCCTGAATTATCTAGGATTTCTAGGGTTTTTTGAGGACCATTTAGGAGTAGTATAAGTTTATTGAGAAATTCACGTCCTACAAGCTTCTTAGCAATATATGGTGAAGAGTAGGCATAAACATAAAATACGGTTTTTCCCTCAAGCTCTACCTTCGTATAGGCTCTATAGAGTTTAACTGTAGACCCTGTAACAAATCTCCCAATAACCGGGTAGGGCTCCTCAGCTAACGTTAACCCAAGCCTTAAGTAAATATCGTATGGCAATGTAATGCCTCCAGCGAAACCAGTATCTACCCTGAATGTTAAAACAAGGTTTTTGTCACCACCAGGGGAGTAGACCCTTAATGTAAGTACAGGAACTGGAGGTTCTTCACCCATACTATAGGGTATTTTCATTCAAGCACCTCGAATAGAGACATACCTAGCTCAATAACCCTAAGTTTTTTAGGCTCAACCCTGGTAACGATTGCGTGCCGAGGCTTCAATTTCTTAACTACATTAAAGGCTTCTTCCCTACTCTCAAATACTCCTAGAAACCTACCCTTCGCAATTGCAACATACTTATTCCTATGTTTTTCTAATAACTCGTCTATGAGCTCCTCGTAAACCTGCCTATTAGCTCTAGCTTCTTCCTCAACTGCCAAACACTCAGCAACCTCTACTCTCTCACTTATATTTATCCACAAACTAAGTGCCTGGTTAAAAGCTTCTCCTAGAGATAAACCCTTTAGTGTAGCTAAAGCCTTAAATCTCCTATAAAGCTTCTCATCAACATTTTTGATAGCTATAACCTTCTTACCCATAATAGAATCAGATTATCCTATGATAAATAAGTTTAACCATAGTAAAACTTATAAGAGTACTAGAAGTCATAGTTTTAAATAGAGTGGAGCTGTAGGACAAGTGGGTTAAGGTGCTAGAGGAGATTATTAAGCTGAGGGGGGTAACGAAGGTATATAGGGCTGGGGAGGTTGAGGTCCATGCTCTCCGGGGTATAGACCTCGAAGTCCGTAGGGGCGAGTTTATTGTTGTCTTGGGTCCCAGCGGCTCAGGTAAGAGTACGCTCCTAAGCATAATTGGGGGAGTTGAGCGACCAACTTCTGGGAGCGTCTCAGTTAATGGCGTAGATATTACACACCTTAGCGACAAAGAGTTGACAGAGTTTAGGCGGAGGAATATAGGTTTCGTCTTCCAATTCTTTAACCTAATCCCGACCCTAACAGCTAAAGAGAACATTATGCTCGCCTTAGAGCTAAGGGGGCTAAGGGGTAGAGAGGCTGAAGGAGAAGCCCTAAAGCTATTATCTGAAGTTGGGCTAGAGGGGAAAGCTGATCGTTTCCCCTCAGAGCTTTCGGGCGGTGAACAACAACGAGTAGCTATAGCCAGAGCTTTAGCTAAGAACCCAGCCCTACTTCTATGTGATGAGCCCACTGGGGAGCTAGATATAGAGTCCGGGAGAAGGGTTCTAGCTGTAATAAAGAGGCTGAATAGGGAGGGGAGAACCGTAATCCTAGTTACACATAACACCGCTATAGGTAGGTTAGCTACACGTGTAATTCGGCTGAGAGACGGCAAGATAGCTGAGATGTGGGAGGTGAGGGAACCGATTAGTGTAGAGGAGCTAAGTTGGTGATCAAAGTGTTTCCCAGGATTCTCGCGAAAAAGCTGTGGAGAGATATACAGGCGTATAGGGCGCAGTTCATAGCTCTCTGCACGATAGTAGCTCTCGGCGTACTAGTATACTCGAGCCTCGTAATAGCTATGGAGAGCCTAAACAGATCCTACAGCTACGCCTACGAGGAACTACGGTTCGCTGACTTTACGATAACCCTGAACCCTGTACACGAAGATATAATTTCTCAGCTCAAAGACATAGATAATGTAAAGGATATTGAGGGAAGGTTGGTAGTTAACATAGGTGTGTACATAAGTGAGTCTAGGCAGATTCCGGGAGTTGCCATAGGGATAAACTCTTCAAAGCACCCCACCGTTAATGACATAAAAGTTGAGAGAGGACGCTACTTCTATCCAGGCGAACTAAACACTTGCCTAGTAGAGAGGCACTTCGCCTCCTCCTACGGTTATGGAGCGAACCGTACCATTACTCTAATAATTAATGGAGTAAAAACTAACTTCACAGCTGTGGGGATAGTTGCTAGCCCAGAGTACCTAGTGATTATGAGTGGGCCACTTGAAATTTCGAGTGGATACACTTTTGGGGTATTCTTCTTGCCGCTAAAGGGTCTCCAGAATATACTCTACATGGATTCCATGATTAACGAGGTTTCAGTCAGGGTGAAAAACCGAGCTAAAATCGAGGATACGATTAACCGATTCCAAGAAATATTAAGGCCTTATGGAGTTATACGTATTATAAGGAGAGAAGAGCAGCCTAGCTATAGGGCGTTACAGTGGGATCTTAGAGGTTTCTCCGAGATTTCTAGGATCTTCCCAGCCTTAGTCCTAGCGGTGAGCGCTATAGGTATACATACTATGCTGAGTAGACTCATAATTTCTCAGCGCAGGGAAATAGGTATCCTAAAAGCTATGGGGTACTCTAAGACCGAGATCGCTACACAGTATCTACTCTACTCCACGTTGGTGGGAATTATAGGCTCGTTTATTGGGGGAATACTTTCAATACCTCTCTCCAGAGTTATAACGATGTACTACACGGAGATACTTGGTATACCTTTCCGCCTATTCTATACCAACATATATGCGATAGTTGAAGCGGTGTTGGCAGGCATTATTTTCTGTATCGCTGGAGGACTAATTCCATGCTTCAGGGTTGTCCAGCTAAGCCCGAGCGAAGCTATGCGCCCATATATAAGTTCGTCAATGATGAAGGGCAGGATCCCGCTCCTAGAAAAATTGGTGAATAAAATATATTGTCCCCCAATTCGCGTTAGGATGTCTTTGAGGAACCTCTTTAGGAACCGTATAAGAACTTTCTCCACGGTAGCTGGGGTATCCTTGAGCATAATGCTTGTTCTCTCAATGTATGGGATGATGGATAGTTTCTACGTAATCATAGGTAAACAATATGGAGAGTATGAACGCTGGGATCTCCGAGCCCAGTTCTCATCTATGCGTAGCGTAGAGCAGCTAATAAGTATTGCTGGCTGGAATGGGGTGGAACAAGCTGAGCCTACTATAGTTGAGATAGTTAAGGTTTCGAGGCTAGGAAAAGAGGAGTATTGTACTCTATTTGCTTTCCGGTATAATACAACTATGCATACATTTAGTTTCTCGGAGGGATCTAAGCCACGAAGAGGCCAGCTAGTTATCTCCATAAACTTAGCGAAAAAACTGGGGGTCTCAGTTGGTGATAAGATAAATGTGAGTACACCGTTTTCTAGACGAACCTTAGGGGTTTCAGGCATAAGTGATGAGCCACTAGCACTCTCAACATGTTTCGTGACGCTGGAGACAGCACAGGAGCTGTACCGCTCCGAGGGGAAGGCAAATAGCGTATTACTTAGGGTTGCTTCGGGTAAGGTAGCTGAAGTTAGGAGAAAGCTCTATAGCCTCCAGGGGGTTCAGAGGGTAGATACAAGGGGAGAGATGCTAGCTGAGTGGAATAAGCTACTTGATCAATTCACTGTCTTCTCCTACGTTATGCTACTTATGGGCTTAACTATAGCGTTTGCCCTTGTCTTTAATACAGCTACAATAAATGTTCTCGAGAGAACATGGGAGACAGCAACTATGAGGATTATTGGAATTAGGATGAAAACTATAGCTACGATGGTGATACTTGAAAACCTCGTTATGGGTATTTTCGGCATAGCTCTAGGCTTAGTCCTAGGATACATAGCTGCATACTACTTTATCCACATCTTTACCTCAAGCATGGTTGGCGAGTTTCTACTACTCAAGCTATACATAAGGTTCTCGAGCTACATCGAAGTAGTAGCTGGAACTATAGCCACGGTTTTTCTCTCCCAGGTACTTGCAATACGTTTCATATCTCGCTTAAACCTGGCTGAAGTAGTGAAAAGTGTTCCCTAACAAGCTTATCGCAAATTCTAGCTTAGCAGAGAGAAATATATATGACAGTGTAATAGTGTTGAGGAAAATAGATACACTGCCGATAGGTGGTACTAGTGCTTGCACAAACCATAGTGTCTTTTAGGGAGGGGTTTGAAGCCGCTATAGTTATTGCAGTAGTTCTCACATACTTGAAGAAGACTGGTAGGTGGAGTCTAGCACATCCACTCCTAGCCGGAAGCCTAGCTGGCGTTTTATTGAGCGGGGTGGTGGGGTGGCTAGCCTACGTAATTTACTTTGTTCTCGAAGCTAAAGAACTCGTAGAGGCTATTGGCGCATTTATAGCTGTCCCAGTGCTTACAAGCGTTGTCTACTGGATGAGTATTAAAAGCAAGGAGATAAAGCGGGAGATAGAACTGAGAGTTGAGGAAGCTGTGAAGAAAGGTAGTATGCTACCTATCGCCGTATTAGGGCTTGTAGTGGTTTTCAGGGAAGGCTTCGAGACTGTTTTATTTATCCTCCCCCTACTATTTGCTGAGCCCCTGGGGACAGTCGCTGGAGTGCTACTAGGAGTCTTTACGAGCTTAGCGCTAGCTTACCTAGTCTTCGTGGGGGGAATGAAGCTGAAAATGAGAAGCTTCTTCTATGTAACTAGTATCCTGCTAGTACTAATTGCTGGGGGAATCCTAGGCTACGGTATACACGAGTTGCTGGAATATGGCGAAGAAGCTGGTTGGCCTCTAGGTATATGGGCTGAACCAGTCTATAAATTGCCATTCGATGAGGGTCATCCACTACACGATAAGGGTATTATAGGTTCAATTTTATCGGTCTTCTTCGGGTACGCAGTGGAGATGGAGCTACTAAGGCTTCTCCTCCAGGCTACATATGTGATAATAGCTTTACCACTAGTATTGTATGTATATAGGCGCTGAAAATATTCTTTGTTTATTCTCATATACTAGTTTGAGCCAAGAGTTACTGAGTATTCCTTTTTCTCACTTTTGCCTAATAAACCTGATACTTCGACACACCTAATTCCATCGAAAGAAATAGCTTCCCAATACAGCTCTCCAGTATAGCTAGCCCTATCCGACAAGAGTACATAGTAGTTCTCAACCGTCAGATATATGAGTAAGCCAGGCTTCTCCAACTCACTAATACTACGTATAGATTTGAAGAAGATTATTTTCTCCCCGGGCTTCAGCGTTAATTTATAGGGTCTAGGAGGGGGGATTGGGGGAGGAGGTTTAGCTAAATCATATATAAAGTAGTGGAAGAAGCCACTTATAGTTAGCTCATCAATCTTGGGGTTGGTTCCGGGAGCCGTAAACATTAGTGTAAGAGACAAGTTTATTGAAGAATCCATTTTTGTAACAGTTAGCGTCGCTGTAAAATTCCCTAGGAGAACTCCTTCCCTACTCTTAAACAATAGGTGCGAGGCTAGAGTATAAGAGTTAGGCTCTGGCCTCCGCTGCTTAGTGAACAACATGTATATAGCTATAGCTACTACTGCGATAACCAGGACAGCGGCTACTCTAAGCTTATCCATACCTAGTAGCTAAGCGTGGAAATACATAAAAAAGCCTTGTTTTCTCCGACTCTATCTAGAACATTTTGAGGTTTCTTCTAGGACGAGTAGGCTATAGGTAACGGGTTCCCAGATGGCTCTTATTTAGAGCTAATTATACACTTAGTTATGAGAAAAACTGCTTTGATCCCAGCTAGATATTAGAACATGTTTATAGCTCCCTTACCTATAGATCAACGAAAAAGAAAAAAGGAAGGAGGTAGAGAAAATATTTGGGGTGTTTTTTGGAAAATACGTCTAGTACTAGGAGCGTAAAGTTAGCGTTGGGTCGTGGGGAGAAGGATACTATAGAGCTTCTCCTACATTGTTTATCGCACGCCTACATTGAGACTGAACACGAAGTAGCTGAAACAATACCTGCTGTAATGGCTTTCAAATCTATACATGTCTTTAGGGATAGATTTAGGGATTCTCCAGCATGCAAGGAAATTCTAAATTGGACGCCTGAACTTCTAGCTGAGAAACTCGTTAAATCAGGTTTTGTTAGAGAAGCATATTTCCAGAAGAGAGGTGATTTAATAATCTTTGAAGTCAAGGGTTGTCGCTACGCACCATATATTCATCCCTACATAAATAGGGAGTATTTATGTCCCTACGTAACAATGTCCCTGTTGGTATTGGGGGAGAAGTACGGTGATGTTAAGCTAGCGGGGAAACTCCCGGAAAAAACCGATAGCGGTATACGGGCTGAATTCAAAATCGAGGAGAGAAAATAAGAGGCTGCTTGAGGCAAAAGATATAAAATATAACCCTAAGGGATTCGCCCAATACCAAAGTTAATTCCCTTTCCACCTTCATAAGTTCCGTTCTGGTTAGCTGTAACTTGTGTAAATTTCGTAAGCGTCGCTACGGCTAATCTTCCAGCCTCCCGTCTTCATCGGCTGGCTTTCGGGGGATTGGGGCTTCCCGCATCTTTATTATTTTGCAGTTCGCCTTCGGGCTTAAAACCCCACATATCGGGAACTGCTACACTAATCCAAGATAGAATTCCGAAAATATTTATAAACTTCCCCCATATACTC
>JALURH010000223.1 GCA_027017025.1 Thermofilaceae archaeon | reverse complement strand
CGATGTGTGGGTGAGCCGAGGGCTTGGGGTGTGTGGGTTTCCCCAGAGCCTAAGCACCTTTTACCGTGCTGTGACTAAGCCTATGGCTCCAGGGTGAAGGATGTAGATAAAGGCTCTAAGAGGCCACGAAAAGGGACAAAAGCCTATGAACACCAAGGCGGACATATATCCACAAACAGCTACATCTACCGAACCCCTGTTATTATACCCTATAGAGATAATAAAATGATATTGGGCTAGTATTTGTCTCTAGCCCTAATGTAGTTAATCAAAGCCTTTTTAATATCCTCGTAACATAGTAATCTCTTTTCTACGTTTTCCTCAGGTATATTCTCGCCATACACACCTAGTATAGGTTCTTCTAGGTCTTCAAGAAGCCCGGGAAGCTCTTCTGGAGCCCTTAGCGTTATAACCTTGTATACGTCGCTCCAACTACCTGCTATCTGCTTAAACCCCTCCATTAGGATCACGTCAACGTTATGGGAAATACTTTCTATTATCCCTCGGATATCTGGGTAACCAGAGGTTCTCTCTACTAGAAACATCTTGGAGTTAGATACCCCAACTATAACGTGAGCACCTGCTCTCCCATATCTCCACGTGTCTTTACCCTCAATATCGACCTCGAAATCTCCGTGGTGAATATGTTTTAGAACCCCGACCCTATAGCCTAGCTCGGTTAGATCTCGTGTCAACCTCTCTATTAACATAGTTTTACCAGATTTTTTCCTACCTATAATACATAACACGGGACACGAGAACATATCTTATATCCCTACTCACAGCTCCACCTCAGAGACTCTAAGGGGCTAAAAAGCGAGACTTCAATAACTTGTCCCCTAGCAAGCTTGGAGCCCGGGGGGATCAGTATGTAACCTTGGGCTCTAGAAAGTATTGTGAGGAGCGTAGATCCCCCCATCCTCCTGATGTGAGGAGCTGCAACCAATGTACCGCCCCTCGACCACGATAGGCTGACGGTTCTGAAGGTATAGGATCCAGGTCTAGCCTCGACATCGGAGCTGAGTCGAGCTTTTACCTTGGGTACTAGCTGGATACCATCATAATATATTTTTGACATTATGGGGACTATAATATTGTATAGACATGAAATAGCGGATCCTATGTGCCCTGGTACTAGGAAGACAGGTTTTCCCTCGACTCTCGCTAGCCCCGAAACCTTACCTGGTCTTAGGTTCGTAGAGTGAAATATGATTTCCCCTAGGTTCTCTAGAACTTTCCCAGAGTAATCTCTAAGACCCCTAGAAGCTCCAGCTACGAGTGCAAGAGCATCAAATAGGTGGATATTTGCAGATATAATTTCCTCTATCTCCCCAATGTTATCGCGAACAATACCTATTTGTCTCCCATAGAACCCCAGCATATTAAACAAAAATGCTAGTATCGCGGAATAATTGTCGGGGAAGGGAACCCCTCTTTCAAGTTTCTCAACTAGTTCGTCTCCTGTAGCTATTATCCCGATAGTAGGTTTCCTGTAAACATATATTCTTGAAACCCCGAGTTCCATCAATAGACCTAGGTCCTGGGCTCCCAGTATCGATCCTTTCTCCAAAAGTACGTCTCCAGGCTTTATATCCTCCCCCTTAAAGACAACGTTCTCGCCTAAACTAACCTCCTTTTTTATTAAAACATAGTCTCCCACCAGATCCGTAAACTCTTCCCGTACTACAGCATTCGCGCCCCTGGGAAGTGGAGCATTAGACGAGACATATGCTGCATAGCCCTTCTCAATGACTAGCTCTCTTTCATCCCCCTCCTTAAGTACGCTACCTCTAACCCTTAATTTTACCGGTTTAGTGACATCAGCACCAATTGTATCCTCAAACATTACAGCATATCCATCGTAGAAAGCTATGTGGTTAGGTGGTAGATACTTATTTGAGACTACTTCCACCGCTACTCTCCAACCTAGTGCAGAGGTGACTGGTACCAGTTCTCTGGAGGCCCTAGGCTTAAACGAACTGAAAGCAAGCTTTAGTGCATCCTCGTAGGGCTTCGGCTTAAATTTATAATCTAGCGGCATTTTGTCCACACCTGAACAGCCGTATTAGTTTAGATAGCACGGCTTTTAAGAATTTCTAGTATTTTCCCTCAGATTTCTGCACCCAAAAAATACAGCGTTTTTTCCTAATCGTTACTACCGTTCTCCCGTGCCGTGTCTCCATGTATCGGATTGTAGTGCTCTGTATTTGATACAGCTGAGTTCATTACGGCTATCTCCTCCCGACCACCCTACGGGGGGCAGAGGTTCCTCTCAGGTAGTCGAGGTTCACTAGCCTTTTACTCATCGGCTTCAAAGCTCAGAGAGGGTATGTGTGA
>JALURH010000222.1:809-2341 GCA_027017025.1 Thermofilaceae archaeon | reverse complement strand
CGACCTCACAGCCCAAAGAAAGGGTTGTAGGCGAGGTGGAAGTCCCTACCACAGATACAAAAAACAATAGTCTTAAATAAAATGAGGTGGTAGGGACAAACGGATGCTTTGATATAGTCATTTTTACTATTCTTGAGCAGTATGGTTTACATCACTTATACTAGTAGATAGGGTTAATATTTTTAGGATAGAATACGGTGTTTTAAGTAGTAGTTAAGTATGGTGTCCAAGAATAAAATCGTCTATACAGTGTCTACTGTATTAATGGTTCTACTAATATATGTTCTCTTAAGTCCTTTAATGAAAGTTGGAGCGAGGGGCAATGGAGTAGATCTAACCGAGATACCTGAGCTTTTTGTAAGGTCTATCCACGGCTTAAATAGATCAACCCATGTTCTTGAAAAATCTCTTGAAGAAGAAATAGGGGAAGCAAATATACGGGAACTTATAGGGGGACTAGAGGAGGTTACAGATAGGCTCCTAAACCTATCTAAGTATCATTATCTCGGCGGGGGTGAGCTTGGAGAAAGGCTTCGGAGAGCTTCTCATTCATATAGGATAGTTAGTCTCTCAGCTACTTATGTAGGTAACGCTTCTCTCGAAGTAAATAAAGCTAGGAGTGATATAGAGTATGCTTTTGATCTGCTACTAGACTGTAAAATCTATGATGCACTTAGTTACTGGAAAAAAGCTAAACCCCATATTGTTAAAGCTAGGGAGGAACTAAGTAGGGCACTACTAGATTTAAGTAAAGTTAATCAAGAAGATCTTCTCTCAGAGAAACATAGGGAGATCTTCAATATATGTATAGAGAAGATAACATCTATATCCCTAGTACTTGAGGAGTTAACGAAGCTTTTCAATATAATTGAGGAATACCCTGAAGCTATTAAGGAGCTGTGCGAAGCATCTAATACTGGCAGGGAGCCACAAATCCCCGGAGACATGAAGGAGAAATTAGCTAAAGCATTAGGCTCTCTGTCCCCAAGCAAGGGAGGCGAATATGGCTACGAAATCTCGAGAATTAAATCCTTACTTAAACTCCTAGAGAAGCAACCCGGATCTAATGGGAGTGGTGCTGGCTATGGTGCCCCCAGTTCAGACGATTAGCTTAGGTTCCGAGAATCCATACATGTTTTCTCTCCTCCCCCCAGCTCTACTCACCTTAGGTTATATCTATTTCAGAGCTAGGAGAAATATCCTATCTCTCAGAAAGATTCTGGAGGAGGTGACCAGCTACGGCTTTATCAGGAAATTATCAACAGTATCTAAATTCGCTGTAATCGTAATACTTGTTCTTTTAGCGTCCACACCGTACATTGAGAGAGTAGAGATTAGGGATGTATCGATAGAGGATGTAGATTTACTCGCTGAGAAAAATATTATCCACATAATACTTATCGATATCTCTAAGAGCATGAACTACCTTGAAGGAGGTTTAAGGAGAATTGATCTAGCAAAGAACGTTGTAGTAAACTATCTTAGAGCACTAAAGGCTAAGGGGGATGAAACATTAATAATAGTTTTCGCCG
>JALURH010000222.1:0-799 GCA_027017025.1 Thermofilaceae archaeon | reverse complement strand
AACCCATCGGGATTGCTGAAGCATATAGCAGGGAGAATATACCGCTAATAATAGTAAGGGTCGGTAATGACCCCAGGGGGGCTACTCTGGGTAATATATCCAGTAAAGCTAAAGCAAAGATTTTTTCTGTCGATGAGTTCACACAGGGGGCTATTGGAGACCTAGTAGAGGAGATAGGTAGGGAAGCCAGGTACCAAGCATTAAAGGCTAGGGGGGAGGCTTACATAACATATAGGGTAAGGGATTACACAATTAACTCCTATATCCATATAGTAGCTATCGCTCTACTACTTCTAGCTATAATCGACGGTGTATAATATGATATTCTTTGAGAACCCTCAAGCTCTTCTCTTAGTCCCCCTCTTGGTTGCCTTAGTAGTATGGCTACACAATTGGGGGTACAAGAGAATATATCTAAGTAGTTACAGATTTATTCACCCATTCACGAAGATAGTTAAAGTAAAAACTAGGGGGAGTAAACGGATAGCTACGTTGCTCCTCAAGATCCTAGCTATAACCTTGCTGGTGATAAGCTTAGCACAACCATATATCGTTGAAAAAACCTATAGGAGGATAGAGTCCGAAGCTGAGCTCGAAGATATATTGAAGGTTGCTAAGCCAGCCGTAGTAGTAGCCATAGATGTCTCTGGGAGCATGGGGGCTAGTATCCCTGGGGGCATAAAAATAGAGGTAGCTAAGCAAGTTATTTCTGGGTTTGTAGAGAAACTACCCGGTAACTTTGATGCTGGGCTAATAGCTTTCTCAGACAGGATAGTGACTAATGTCCCGGTAACATCTA
>JALURH010000221.1 GCA_027017025.1 Thermofilaceae archaeon | reverse complement strand
CGTATTTTAACCATCTTTTAACATCTTCTCTCATACTACGACTCCTTCAGAGATTGCATAGCTGTAAATAAATCCTTTACTATTTTTGAATTTTTCAAGAATCTCCTTGGAGACTATAATTATATCGGCGGGAAGACCTAGGCCCCTATATATGTCATACCACAATTCGATTTTCTCATTTAAGTGGAGCTTATCCTTCGTTACTATTAATATGTCCCAGTCTGAGTTTTCTCTATAGTCTCCTCTAGCTCTAGAACCAAACAAAATAATCTTATCTACCACAACACCATACCTCTCAGCAACACCTAAAACAACACTCCTTATCTTCCTCAAAACCTCTTCTTCCATTTTCCTTACATATCTATTATTATCCCATGTTTATATAATCATGGTTAAACAACGAAGAATAGGTTTTAAATATCATATAGCTTCAATCGATATTTTTCTCTTTAAAGAAGTAGTACTCGGTCAACTAAGGTTAAAAATGTGCGGAACTCTACATCAGAAAGATACAGAGTGGGAGAATGGTAACCCTGCTCCTCCTCAGATGAGGGATAGGAGACTAGTGTGTTTTGTGGCGCATCCTTTTAAACTATCTTGTCGCCATCTTTATAAGTTTGCGACACGTAATGGATAGGGGTGGCTATGGAGGTTGATAGGCTGTTTGAGATATACAATGCCTTCCGCCTATTGGGTGGTAAGGGGAATAGCAGGAAGGTGGCTGAGCTCCTCGGCATCTCCACCCGAACTGTTCAGAGGTACTTGAAGGTACTGGTTAAACACGGCTACGTTGAGCCTGTGAGGAGGGGGATGAGGGTCTACTACAGGGTGATCAAGCCCTTAACCGAGGAGGAAGCTAGAGAGCTTGTCGAGAAGAAAGGAGACTACAGGAGGGAGGCTCCACCATACGAACTGGGGAGGAGAATTCTAAACATCATCGAGGAGGCGGGGCTCAAAGCCGACTTGATAGGGGCCGCGAAGATACACTTCGTTGTGCCGACCCACACGCGGATAACACACGATATCGACGTGCTTGTAGTAAGAGAGCACGCAAGAGCGCTAGTAGCCCTCCTCAAGTACAGCCTAGGCCTTGTTCTGGAGAAGGAGAGAGGTGTCCACGTCGATTACAGGCTCAGGCACCCCATCGAAGACGTTAAAGTTGATGTCGTGGTTGACGGTTTTAGGGAAGAGGGTAGGATGGTATGGGATCTATCCCGAGTGCTCAGGAGCGGGAGGCTAACCTTCGAGCACGTCATCCTCATGACGCTCACTAGAAGGAGCTTCGGCGTAAGGACGGATGCCTATGATGTAGCGGTCTCATTACCTTTCATGGATATAGAGAACTTCTGGAGGGTATATGAGGAGCTAAAGGAGGAGTCGCCGCCCCTAGCCCGCCGCATCCCAGAACACCTGCTCATCGTCAGGGACTTCATCCTAGGAGAGTACTCGGGGAGGGACGCCGACTTGCTCCTCGAAATCCTAGACAAGCTAATGGAGAACAGAGGAAGGGTGAAAGAAAGGATTTACTCTTAACTTCCTCTCCCTAACCTCCTCCCCCTAGCAACACCGAGAACCCTCACCCTTTAGGGTTTTGAAACAGTAGCAGGCTAGAACATCCTCTGAAAGAAGAGAAGATTTTTCCTCTAAACCGAATATGTTATGGAACTAATCTGTTTCTAATGATTTTAAAGTGTTTTTTGTCAAAGGTTGCTAGATCTGCATCATAGACATTGGCGAACGCTACTACTAGGAGGTCGCTGAAGGGTATCTTCTCCCCCTTCTCTGCTAGCATAAAGTCTAGTTTGAGAGCCTCCTCAATGACCTCCTGGTTGTTCCAGGCTACTAAGCCTAGGGATTCTACCTTCCCCTTCCTAGATAGGAGCTCTTCATCACTTATCCTCCTCCCTACTTTATGCCCATAGAGGTATTCGTAGAGGCTTATCCAAGGGATAATTGCCTCTTCATACTCTGCTAATAGCTCAGCTAGTTCTCTACGCCCTCTATCTAACATCTCTATAAGAAAGGAAGTATCTAGTACTAATCTACCACCACTCTCTTTCCTCGATCTCTTTAATCGCTTTTTCAACTTTTTCCACCTCCTCCTCGGGTAATCGAGTCCTCTCAATTAACTCTAGGAAATAGTGTCTACGCTTCTCGTAGAAAGCTTCTATAAGTTTTTCAATAGCTTCTCCAAAACTCTCTGCCTTAAGAATATTTTTAACCTTTTTAAGCTTAACATATGTTTCATCCCTAATGGATATGACTTTCATACCGAGATGATCTGAGACAATAGTAATATATTAATATATTGCTATAGCAAAATATGGGTATAAGATTGATCACTTAGTAACTCTATGAGCATAGTGTACTCTAGCTCTTAGAAGACTTACTATAAGCTTCTCGGAGCTAAACCTCTCTTCCCCTCGGAAGCCTTTATGATAGAGATACCTATCGGAGGATTCCCTTAACTTAGCTAAGATTCACCTAAATAGAGGCCCCTAAATTCCAAATTCCATACCTAGAGTTTACCATGCCACCATAACCGTTTTAGCTCTCCACGACTATAACACCCTAGACCTCAGCTGGCGGATTCTTCGAGCCCCAGCCATACAGCATACTGGGTTACATACCTAGCTAGGCTTGGCTTTATCGAGAGTATTGTTGTGGATAGGGATTTATGGGAGAAATTTAGGGCTAATGATGCCGGAGTCGTATGGGGGAGTCAAGAACTTGATGGTATACTCAGATTCGAGCGCTATAGCTCGATATATCTTTAGGTACCTGCTATATATCTAACAGGTAAATAGGAGTATTATGGATGAATCATACATAAGAAAGATAAGGTAGACTGGAGATGCCTTATGTGGGTTTACCTTGCCTACAGTAGTATCCTTTATTAGATTAGATTTATTGATGGAGTCTATTAGTGCTGTGATAAGTTTGGTTGTAGCTTTCTACGCATTAAAGGCTTATCGCTTATCCTCTGAGAAGAGTTTTCTACTACTCTACTTTGGCTTCTCTATTCTCAGCACCAGTATGTTTACAAGAGTCCTTGGAACAATATACCTATTTGTACTCGCTGGAGCTACAAGCGCCAGCCTGAGGGGCTTACTAGCTATAGTTAACATAGTTTACGGCTTAATGAGGGTACTCTCCTATATTCTCTTCACGGCAGCCTATATAAGGCAGGTAAGGAGTTCAGGGGAGGCGTCGTATGCTGTAGCTCTACCTTTTATCCTCAGCCCCTCCCTCGAGTTCCTCGGAGTAGTATTCCTGCTATACGTCGTAATACAGCTAGCTATAAACTTCATGAGTACTAGGAACTTTAATAGTTTCTTGGTTCTCCTAGGTTTCCTCCTACTCTTTATGAGCCATATAGCCTTCATGGTATCTATACTCAGCCTCACCTGGTACCTAGTTGGCCACCTCCTCCAGCTCTCCGGCTTCACCTCCCTGCTGATAATGTTGGTAAGGGTGAGTAGAGTTAAATGAGGACAAGAAGGTATCGCTCTAAACTGCGTATAATCGCTGATATACTACAGACCATCAGGGATGAAGGCGGCTTAACTGGTCCAACAAAAATACTCTATGGTGCGAACCTCTCCTATGACCGCTTAATGAAATATCTTGACGAACTTAAGGCTCTAGGCCTAGTTAGTGAGGATAGAGGTGAGGACGATAGAGTGCTCTACAGGATAACTAGTAAAGGTATCTCCTTCCTCGTGGAGTTCAAGAAAATCAAGGAGTTTGCTGAAGCATTTGGAGTTAATATATAGGCTTAAGGGCAGAGGCATTACCTCAGCTAATACATCGGTCTTCACCTCTAGAAAAGCGATCTTTGCTATAACTACTATAGATTTACTCCCTGCTCCTTCAGATATTTCAGTATCCTCGGTGCAACAATTATTGCTAGTAGGTGGTCAACAAATAGGTCCTGGGGGACGAAGATAGCTACAGAAGCTATGAAAGCTACCTGCAGGGTATACGTATTGTTTAACCCCAAGATTTCCGCCACCCCTGTGGACCACGCCTTTAATCCCCTACCTAGATCCGTGGGTTGTAAGGTATAGTAGTAGAATACTAGGAACCCAGCCATATACATTGGGATTGTAGCAACCAGAGATATTAGGAGAAGAGCTACTTTATCCCTGGGTTTCGGATCCATAAGAGAGGCTCCGGAGAACCTAGCGTATTGCCTAGATAAATAGCTCATGAGGAAACATGCTACCGGGAACATCCAGAGGTATCCAGCAGTATAGCCGATAAGCACTGCTACTCCTCCCCTAAACCCGGCGGCAGCTGGTACGCCAGAGGCTATAGTTAGTAGATATATTAGCTGGGATATAGCAGCGTACTTGGGCTCGAGGATAATTGCTGCAAGGATTATAGCGAAGTTCTGCATAGTGTAGGGTACGGGTCCTAGATTAAATTTTAGTTGAGCAAAGATAGCGGTTAATGCGGCGAAAAACGAGGATAAACTTAGGTTTACTAGCCTTTCTCTGGGGGAAACCATAAAGGATGAATAGAGATAATTGGTATTTAAGATTAGCTCAGCTATGGCTAGCAATTTTTGAATTGGGAATTCATATAAAAGTGGGAACAATATTATTTGTGGGATTATGAAGGCTATAGTTAAGGTAGATGATAAAGGTAGGGTAGCTATTCCTAAAAATATTAGGGAAAAAGCTGGGGTAAAGCCCGGAGACCTAGTAGCTATCTACCTAGAGGAGGGGAAGATAAGTATTGAGCCTCTAGAATCTACGGCCGACAAGTACTATGGGGCTTATAGGGTAGAGGAATGGCCTGAAGACCTCGACGGGTTCGTGGTAGAGGCCTTGAGAAAATGGTGGATAAACCGAAGTACGTAGATGTCAACGTATTCATCTACTGGCTTGGTGGACACCCAGTTTACGGCGAGAAATCCTATAAATGGGTCAAGAAGATAGAGAAAGCTTCACCACGTGAATACCTAACGTCTAGCCTGACAATATATGAGACACTAATTATATTAGCTGGCTTAACTGGGAGAAACCTGAAAAACATAGGGTTTGTAGAGGATATCGTGGAGGCATTTACTAGGCTTAAAGGATTAACGATAGAGCCTTTAAGAAGTGGGGACATGGTTCAAGCTATCGAGTTAATGAGGAAATATGGGCTTGATTACGAGGACTCCTCTCCACCTAGCAGTAGCCCTTAGAACCAAAACAACTATAGTTATAACAAACGATAAAGACTGGGATAAAACGCCAGTACCCAGAATGTTCTAAAGTCACTGACTTGGAAGGCATAAAAGATACGAAACAATATAAAAACTATAATCTAATGTTACTGCCTCTCTCCTTCAGGAAGTTTTCTACTTGTTTACGTGTAGGTAATTTATTTACTGCACCATAACCTGTACATTTAATAGAAGCAGTAGCATTAGCGAATACACATATCTTCTCCAGAGACCATCCTTCAAGTAACCCTACTTCGAAGGCTGCAGCCCAAGCGTCTCCCGCACCAGTAGTATCAACAACCTTAACCTTGAAGGTTGGAGCATAGGCTTCTAAACCATCCCTAGATAATATATATGCTCCCTCGGCACCCAACTTGATAGCTACATATTTTACCTCGCTATACTCTTTAAGCACTTTATGAGCTATAAGCCTATGATCCCCCTCTCCGAAGAGCAGCTCCGCTTCATCTTTTGCAAAAAGGATAGCATCAGCGAGTTTAAATACCTCCCCATAGGTTTCTTTCATATCCTCTAGGGAAGCCCAGAGATCTAGTCTAACATTGGGGTCGAAAACGAATATCAAGCTGTTTTCCTTGGCTATATCTATGGCTTTAAGGACAGCTTCTCTCTCAGGGCTATGTGTTAGAGCAACACCGGATGTATGTAGTATTTTAGCTCCAGCTATGTACTCTGGGTCTATATCCTCTGGGGAGAGGAGAGTATCGGCTGTTTCAGTCCAAGGCTTCCTGTAGAAGAAGAATGTCCTCTCACCGGAGGGATATAGAGTTATAAATGCAAGCGTTGTTCTAGCTTTCTTGACCACTATATGCGAAGTATCCACATTATTTTTCCTCAACGTATCTATTAGGAACTCTCCGAAGGGGTCTGAACCTACAGCGGCTATCGCACCAGACCTCCTCCCAAGCCTACTTACGCCAATAGCAACGTTGAATGGTGCTCCCCCGAAATTCTTTAGGAAACCTGGGACATTAGTATAGTGGCCCGGTTTTGTAGGCGTCATATCTACCAGTATCTCACCTATGCATACAACATCCAGCATAGCTAGGCAACCCCTATATATAGTTTGGATACAATAGCTTTAGTGTATATCCTAAAGAACTTATTGGGTAAGTGACAATTATCCTTTGGTGTACCTACTTGTTAGCTGCAGTACTATACGGTCCAAGGGATATTAGAGTTGAAGAAGTATCATTGCCTGAAGTAGGTTCCAGAGATGTTTTAATCAGGGTTGAGTACTGCGGTATCTGTGCAACAGACCTACATATGTATGAGTGGGAATTTCCCGTTAAAACCCCAGTTATATTGGGTCATGAGTTCTCTGGTACAGTAGTGGAGGTAGGTAGTGATGTAGAGAATCTGAAGAAGGGAGATAAGGTAGCTGTAATGCCAATTATATACTGTGGTAATTGTCCACAATGTAAGGCTGGGAGAACAAATCTCTGCGAGAATGCTGTAGCTATAGGAGGTGCTGGAAACGTAGTCTTTAATGGAGCTTTTGCCGAATACGTGAAAGTGCCAGCTAGGAATGCTATAAGAGTACCTAGACATATTCCACTAGAGGATGCTGCTCTAACTGAACCACTTGCTTGCTGCATACATGGTATAGATAGAGCTAAAATTAAGCTAGGAGATACGGTCTTTATAGTAGGCGCCGGCCCTATAGGGTTAATACTTCTCCAACTAGCTAGGCTAGCTGGAGCCTCCAATATAATAGTTTCCGACCTTATTGATAAGAGACTGCAAATTGCCGAAAAACTTGGCGCTGACGTAACCATAAATGCTAGAGAAGAAAATGTTCTCGACAAAATTAGAGAATTAACCTATGGTAGAGGCGTCGATATAGTTATTGAAGCCGTAGGTAGCGTGGAAACCGTAGAGGTAGCGTTAAAAGTTGTTCGAGAAGGTGGGAGAGTAAATATATTTGGTGTACCACCTAGAGATAAAGCAGCCGTTTTCATACCATTCAATATATATTTCCACGAAATCGAGGTAACTGGTACCTACGCATTTACAGCTGAAACATTTCTCCGATCCATTAAATTAATAGCTAGTAGGAAGATAAATACCAGCATATTAATTACAGATAAGCTAAAACTTGATGAAATTGAGAGAGGATTACTAATGATGAAAGAGAAAATTGGTCTTAAGAAACTTGTGAAACCCTAGTTCCTCTTCACCCGGTTGCCTCGCTAGTAACAACTAAGTCTAGATATAGAGGTTATCAGAAAGAGCATTATATCCTCTATAGTAACTACTATGAATACTCACGTAAACACATTACAGAAAGTATTCTCTAAAGCCTAACGAAACTGTTAAGTATTTGGTAGGTATTAGTGGTTGTTGGTAGGTGTGGAGCGGCGATGTATGGATGAGCCGAAGCCTTGGGATGTGTGGGTTT
>JALURH010000220.1 GCA_027017025.1 Thermofilaceae archaeon | reverse complement strand
AGTCGCCCCATTTTTTCAAGTTCTTCTCTCACAACCCCGTGGGTTAACCTAAGTTTCCTAGCCTCAGGTTTTATCACATAGAAGGTTACTATCCAGGATATTAATAGACCTATCAAGGCATGTGGTGTACCTACTATAAGCCAGTCGAAGAATGAGAGAGTAAATCCTTCAAATCGACTATCTAGAACTCCGGTGGATACTAGTTCCAGAATCTTTTCTTCAATAACTCCCTTAGCTATAAGGTTTGGGGGAGTACTTATCAGGAAGAGCATAGCTCCAGCAGTAGCTGCTTGACCCAAAGCAAGCATTGTTGCTTCAGCATACCTACTTTCTCTTGAGAACCCCATAGCTGTTAGGTACGCTAACGCTATTGGATAGACAATCGACGTTGAGGCGGTAATAGACCCAGTTATGGTTAACAGGAAAACTGGGATACACGCTACAAAAAGGGTTGCAACCATAGGGTTATCTCCCTTATACATTAATGCAAGTCTTAACGCTATCCTCTTATCGAGACCCCATACCTGGAAAGCCTTTGTGATGACGAACCCAGCCATAAAGATCCAGATTATAGGGTGAGTAAACCTCATTAATGCATCCTTCCACGATATAATCCCCGCAAAGGAGAATAGGATTGGAGGTATTAACGCTGCAAGCCCTAATGGTACACACTCAGCTACCCACCATATAGCTGTCCACAGTAAAACACCTAACGCAAACTGTGGGTAGAACGCTGGTATCCCCGCCTGAGTAGCCACCTCCCTAGTACCGGGTAGGGGCGGTGCTAGAACCAGTATCAGGAAAACAATGGGGCCTAGGAAGAGCCCTATTTCCTCGCGACCCAACTATTATCCCATGTTAAGATAGAGTAGGGGAGATATTTAGCTTTTTGACTTATGTAAAGTTGGAAACAGATTTATCTATATATTTACATATCTCTGAGGTGTATATCCTAGGTCTAGTAGGCATGGTGCTAATAATACTTGGTTGGCTAGCTAGTTTTAGGACAATACCTGATGTTAAACTAAGTCTACTCTATGCTTCTGGGAGCATACTTTTATCGCTCTATGCTCTATCTCTAGGGGATCTTGTTTTCACAATACTAAATATTGCTGCTACCATCATAGCGGTGGTAAATATATTCAGGTGGGTTAGGAAGAGATAGTGTTACTAGAGAACCAGGATATACTACTTCTATCAAACTATAAGACTATTAATTATGGAGCACTAATATAGTTGGTGAAAATATGGCATCTTGGGGATCTGCGTTCTTCACGGCTCTCAAAATAGTTATAATGAGTATTATATGGGCGATAATTGGGGGTATATTTATTGTAGCAGGGTTCTCCATGATGGGCTCCGCAATAGTACCGAAGATCCCAGCTACGCCGCTACCACCCGGAGGTTTACCGATTATTCCTGAATTCGATATTGGGAAGATTATTGCTGGAGGTATATTAGCGTTAATAGGCTATAGTATATTGCTACTCGGCACACTAGCCTCCTTCCTAAAGTACTCCGCTGAGTTCTACGCAGAGGAGGTTAGCAAGAGGAGAATAATACCGCCGCCTCCCCCTCAGGCTAGTGGACCATACTACTATCCTCCTAAAACATAGTGTAAAATAAATTTCACTCCCTTTTTTCTCTACTAAGCAGAATATATTGATGTATTTTTTCTACGGCATCCTCTGGGGCCCTATAGGGTAGAAGTTTGAAGTTATTCCAGCTAATGCCTAGAATCATACTGGATGTTTTCTCTACTCTATCCTCCCTACATATGGCTAGAACATCCTTACCCCTAAGAAGCGTATATGCTATCTCAAACCCAACTCCTAGGCTGGGGAAAGATACGTCTGCTACAACTAGATCAGCTTCCTCCAGCAACTTTATATCCCTCTCAAATACCTCCCTCGGAGTTAAGCCTCTCTCAATATCCAGTACTTCCTCAACCACGTGTTTCGTGAGTATATTATATCCGAGCTCCTCTAGCCTCCTAACAATATATTTATTGTCAGCTAGGTTACTCCTATCTCCACGCATCGAAGCAGCATAGTATATCTTAATCATAGCCTAGAAATTATCTTCAAGCACTATTTATATTATAGCTATTTACGCAGTGTCGGTATTGCTAAAACTATTGAAGAATTTTTCATAAGTAGTTTGTATAGCCTCTAGAACGCTTGAAGCCAGGTGGAGTATTGGAGGAGTAATGAGTAGATTCCTGCTAAAGTTATAGACTCTATTTGGTGGGTGGTTGCCCGTGCGTGGTATTTAGGTTATTTTGGTAGCTTGCACGGGCTTCCCCCTCAGCCACTTCATGTGTTTTGGTGGTTCATAGGGGGCTACATCCCCGCACACCACTGGGTGCGGGTTACGGTTGTATGCCGTCATCGGGTATGAACC
>JALURH010000219.1 GCA_027017025.1 Thermofilaceae archaeon | reverse complement strand
TACAAAGGAATCGTAATAGACCTAGTTGGTGATGAATCTAGTACGCCCGATCTGTGAAGAGTTTCGGCGGAGCTGAGTAATTGCATAGTAGGTATCAGCTTATCAGTTAACAGCTTTTTCTTCATGAAACCTCAGTAGTGGGCCGTAGGTTCATCACCAGTAGGAATAGCTAAGAATTAGCTTATATCAATTAGTGATGATATAATTAACATGGAACATGAGAAGCTAAAGGAGACTATAATATCCTTAGCATCCAAAAACATGTTTAATGGCGTAGGTAGAGTTCTAAAAGACGAGTTACGGGAACTTGGTTATTCTGAGGAACAGATAATAAGAGCTATTGAGGAATTGGCAAATGAAGTGAAGATAAATGTTGTTGGCGATATTATAAAAATTAGGTTTTATTAATAATTTTACGGAAAAATCTTCTGCTAATATACCAGCAATTACCCCCTAGCTATGAAGTCAAAAATACCTAGCTACTTTTACAGTTTCCTCTAACCGTATTACTCTATGGCTTTTTGTTTTATGGTATGGTTTGATGGGTTCCGGCCTCGCCTGTGGAGATTTGCTTACCCCTGTGAGATTGTGGGTGGTGGTTGAGGCTAGCGTCATGGGCCTCCTATCTACGCTTTATGGGGCTTAGAGCAATGCTCCCATAGCCCCATAGGGAATTACCGGTAAATCGTTGATAAAACTCCTTTTTAAGGTTTATAAAGCTAGGGAAAAATGGAATAATATAGAAAGCCGCCATTTAACGTTCCAGCCCCTAATCCTATCCTAGGGTAGAAGTTTGAGAAGTATTTCTATTTCTAGGTTCTTTCCTCCAAGTTTCCTTAGAGTTCTAACTAGAATATCAAGCTTGCTACTGAGAGTCTTTACTATTTCTATATTCTTAAGTGGTACAGCGATACTAACGCGAAGCCTAGGTATTCTCTCAGCCGTTAAATGGGCTTCAACATCTCTTAACGGTACGTCGAAAAATGTTGAGGTAGCATATTTAACAATCTTAATCGCCGAGCTAAGTTCCTCTGTCCTAACCATGTATTGGTAAATAACTGTACTCTGGAGAACCATAAATATTAGAGAGAATATTGCAAATCCACCTATAAAGATTTTCGCCCAATCTCTTCTCAACACTCTCCACTTAAATACTAAAATTACTAGAGGTATGTATGTAGCTAGAATAACGATATTAGCTCTAGGATATAGGTAGATACTTGTGTAGGAAGAGAATATTAACCAGAAAATAGCTGAATGTACGAGGAACAATACTCTTGTTCGAAAACTCTTCGCTCGTTGGCGTATTAGCCTTAGGGATAGTTCAATTAACAGTAGTAAGCTGAGATAAAAGAGAGATGTCTCTATAAACCAGGGCAAGAGATTAAGGAAATCGGTTAGTGGTTGGGCAACTAGGCGGATGGCTTCAGCAGATAGGGAGGATATATCTGTAGAAACTAGGAGGCCGAAGACCTCGACTATTAGTATAGGGCAGACAGCGTATTTGAATATAGTCTTAGACGCGTGTTTTATATAGTATCTATGGTCCGCTTTAGCTCTAATTAAGCTTATATCAAGTATTAGACTAAGCCATAGGCTAAAGGAATCCTTAAGTATTTCGAAAACATCTATCCTCCTCACACTAGCCAGTTCTAGAACAGAGGTGAAAAGAGGCGCTAAAGTATATAGCTTAGCTGTTATAACTCCCCCGAGCTTAATGGAAATTACGTTAACGAATAGGAGGCTTAAGGCACCAAGAGCTATATCAGGCCTAGAGATAGCTAGCCCTATCCCCACGACAGAGAGGGGAGGCACCAACGCTATAGCTATAGCAGACCCAATAATCCCTGAAAGCTCTTTCCTACCAGCTACGCTAAGAGTTCCGGCTAGCCCAGCGCCTAATGCAACCCCTAAATCACTAAGATTTGGTCTCGACCTAAGAAGTATTTCTTTCCCGGGGATCACTGGGTAGACAGACGATATCGCCTTTACAGTTAGAAAAGCTACAATTATTGAACCAAGGATCATATATAGCTCCCCTTTTACGCCGCGGTAGAATACATCTTCGCCTCTCGTCTCACCTACCGCCTCTTCCCTGAATGCCATTCCTATTGAGCTTCCAGCAGCTATAGAGAATACTGGTGCTATAAGCATAGATCCTATAATTACAACAGGATTATCAGCCAGTAACCCGAGTGTTGCAATAAATGTTGAAATGAAGGCCATAGCGAATGTTCTATATGTTGTATCCACAAGTTCCCCTCCGATAGTAAGCATGCTCTCTAACCTCCTATGTACGTCCTCCTTAACCTTCTCCCTAAAGTAATCCGAAACCTCTATTAGCGTAGTTACATTCTCCACCCACCTATAAGGACTCGAGATAAATAGTGGGGCTAGGAACACAAAGAGTACTGGTAGGAAAAGTGCTGTAGCCAGAATATTTATCCAAAACTGGAAAACAAGCCTAGAGTCGAAATACAAGTACTCCTCGAGTTCCTCCAGCAGTAAAGCTAGGGGTTCCCTAGGATATATTCTTTCCCTAAAATATAATCTGATTTCCTCCACTTTCTCCCTAGACTTAAGGTAGTACACCAATGCTTCCTCCCACCTCCCCTCCAGGGAGGCTAGTAGAGCCTTCCTGAAGTACTCCCTAGCATAATGTATCTCTAGGCTAGCGTTGATATCAGCCCTAGGTATACGGTATGTCTCAATATCGGAGATTAGAACCGCTATACCTGAGAGCAATGCAGCGAAATCATCATCTGTGGGGGAAAGCACTATCTGCCGAGAAAAAAGGTATTGTTTATCACCCTCATACAGTACTATCCTGAGAATATAGTATCCCGGAGGATAGCCCATAAGATTTATTTTACCTATGGCTACTCTTCCACTCACCAACTTAGTTTCTCTATAAATAACAGTATTATTGAGGTTCAGAACCCAGATATCTACGCTATAAGTCTGGTTTACTGGAGAAAAAATCTCGAACTCTAGTATTTTTGCCCCAATATTCTTTACTCTTAGCTCTTGTGGTTGACAAACTACTGGCGGCAGAACTAGTAATATAGCTAGTAGTGCTAGGAGTGCTGACCTAGCCCCCATCTAGGACCACTACATTTTTTGCTAACTTCTACACTCTTTAGATAAAGCTCAAGATTTTAGGCTATCGCTACTACCTATGGAATTAAATTCATAATTTATGGTATTTTCTTACAGTTTTACCCTAGAATTATTCTATATTTCTATGGAATAAAATAGTTACAGTTAGTATTATACAATTACCGTTCATTACTTATAAATAACTTTATTATATAATACATTGTTATTAAGGAGAAAGTTATGGACAAAAAAATTAATGTTGGAGCTGGTTTCGAACTAGAGATACCTCAAGCTTATGGAGAATTGAGGGTAGATGCGGAGAAGACAATCGGAAGTATACTAGAGAATTATCCAAAAGCCTCTAAGATGTGGAGGCTGCTTAAAGAAGACCCTGAGGTAAACGCTTGCTGGGATATTGCTAACTACATCGCAGTATCAAAACTTAAGTATAATGATCATGGAGAGGTACATGCAAAGATCGTAGCTGCTAATGCATTAAAGATGCTTAAGATACTTCTGGAGAGAGGAGTTAAATTCGACTTCCTGGAAAAGGGATCGGGAGATGTAGATGATGAACACCTAGTTGTACTTACTGGTGCATTACTACACGACATAGGTAACCAAGTCCATAGAAAAAATCACCCACTTCACTCTGTCTACCTAGCTATACCTATACTTAATAGGCTCCTACCATCTATATACGGCAACCCAGAGATAATGTATGAAATTAGAGGACATATACTTCACACAATTTATACTCATGGGGCTGAAATCAAGGATCTAACCATGGAGGCTTCCCTAGTAGGTATAGCCGATGGAACAGATATGACGAAGGGTAGGGGGCGTTTAGCCTTCGACACAGGTAATGTTAATATCCACTCTGTTTCTGCTCTATCAATTAGTGGCGTAGAGATACTCCGGGGAGAGGAGAGACCTATCGAGATATATGTGAAGATGAATAATAGTGCCGGTATCTTCCAGGTACAGGAGGTTCTTTTACCTAAGATCTCTGGAAGCCCCCTCGAACAATATATTGAGATAGTAGCTGTATCTATCCCACCAGGGGAAGAAAGTGACCAACGTATTGTTCACCGTTTAAGCATTGAAGAGGGGAGGCTTGTCCCAAAATAGTTTCTCCCCCCAAGACTATTAATTATCTCACAAAAATATTACGTAAAACCTATATACTAGTTGGTTATGTCCACCTAAGGTGCATAAAGTGGAGGATGAGGGAGAACCTCCCGATAACTACTTTACACATCTGGTTGAGAAGGATGAGAAGATTCTATTCTGGTTTAACAGCGATTTAGATGAAAAAGGCTTCTTCGGTAGAAGCTATCTTATTGTTACTCCAAAAAGAGTTATAACGTATACGCCCTCTACGGGCTACACGAGATGGTATCCTCTAGGCGGCATTAGAGAAGTTAGGTTCCTAGACCACCTTGGGGGAGGAGAAATAGAGTTGGTACTTAAAGATAGGGTGGTAAGCCTCATTAGGTTTAGTAGATCAAAGGTAGCTGATTTCAGGAAAGCGGCAAGACTCCTAGAGGAACTAGTTTTTAGAGAAGTCAGATTAGAGAATAAAGATATAGTTGTAGAGAGGGGGGTGAGCTATGATAAGAAAATAGATATAGTAGTTAGACTCTTTAGCCTCCTTAAACCCTATTGGCGTATAGGTTTAGTTGCCCTCATATCTTCACTAATAGCTGTAGCATTAGGTCTTCTGCCTCCATATCTTATGAAGATACTTATAGATGAAGCTCTTACTAAAGGAAATATAGATCTACTGGTGCAATTATCCCTGTATCTAATAGCGATATACCTTACATCCACGCTCTTGGGGATAATCAGGGGGTATAGTCTTACACTGCTAGGGGAGAAAATAGTCTACGACCTTAGGAAACGTTTATACAGGCATGTGCAGCAGCTTTCACTAGGTTTCTTCGATAGATATGGCTCTGGTAGGCTAATCTCTAGGATAAGCGACGATACATCTAGGATAAAATGGTTCCTAACATGGGGTGTACAATCACTTATCGTCAATACCCTGCAGACAGTAGGTATAGGTGTAATTGTTTTCTCCATGAACCCTAGTCTAGCTATCTTTGCGTTAATTCCAGCCCCAATAATACTTGTTGGAATTAGGTACTACAAGACTAGAGCATGGCGTTACTACCATAAGGTTTGGCGGAGATGGGCGGATGTTAACGCTATGCTCGTAGATACGATCCCAGGGGCCATGATAGTTAAGTCCTTTACACGCGAAAGATTTGAGACAGAGAGATTCACTAGGAAGCTTTGGGAAGTTGTAAAAGCTACTCTCAGAACAGTTAGGCTTAGACTACAGGTATTCCCTGCAATGGGTTTAGCTACATCAATTAGTGCAGTCCTCGTGTGGTGGTTTGGAGGTTTAAGGGTGATTAGTGGTGAAATAACTCTAGGTCTCCTTACGGCATTTGTTTCATATATGTGGCAATTTTATGGCCCAATCAATATTTTAAGTACCTTAGTTGAACCTCTACAGAGTGCATTAACATCGGCTGAGAGAATATTTGAATTACTGGATTCTGAGCCAGAGATCAAGGATTCAAAGGAGGCCATAGATCTTGAAATTAAGGGACACATAGTATTCAGGAATGTCTACTTCGGCTATGAGCCGTACGTTTATGTCTTACGCAACATAAACCTAGAGATAAAACCTGGGGAAGTAGTGGGTATAGTTGGACCAAGTGGGTCTGGCAAGACTACCTTAATAAAACTTCTTCTAAGGTTTTACGATCCATCGCAGGGCAAGATACTTATAGATGGCGTAGACTTAAGGAAAATAAAACTTAAGTCCTTGAGGAGACAAATAGGGATTGTTCAACAGGAACCCATCCTATTTTCCGGATCTATAGCTGAAAACATCGCATATGGTAAGGAGGATGCCGAGCCTGAGGAGATCATAGCGGCCGCTAAGGCTGCTTATGCCCACGATTTTATTATGAAACTTCCAGCAGCATATGACACCCAGGTCGGTGAGAGGGGTAGCAGGTTATCTGGGGGAGAAAGGCAGAGAATAGCTATTGCTCGAGCCATAATAACTAACCCGAAGATACTTATCCTCGATGAAGCAACTAGTAGCGTAGACACAATTACAGAGAAACAGATACAGGCAGCATTAAACAATCTTATTAGGGGAAGAACAACTATAGTTATTGCACACAGGCTCTCTACCGTAAAAAACGCCGATAAGATAGTTGTTATAAGCAATGGCCAAGTAGTTGAGATAGGTAAGCACGAGGAACTTCTTGAAAGAAATGGTTTATATGCTAAACTATGGAGAGCACAGTTTGAGGAGGAGAAAAGGGCATTGAAGGAGAAACTAAGGGTGATTTAATTATGTCGCTTAGAGAGTTCCTAGGGGAGGTGAGGATCGTTGATCCGAAGGATGTGAAAATAGTCTGTGATGAAAGAAGGAATTCTTTAAAAATATTCATTAGAGATGAGATCTACTATAATGTCTTGCCTAAGAAACCATTTCCATTCACCAGACCTTACTTCATTATCTTCACTACAAGAAGAGGAGAGGAAATATGTGTTCTAAAAGATTATAGGGGACTCGATAAAGATTCGATTAAGAACCTAGAATATATGCTCTCGAAGATGTATTATATTCCTTTAATTAAAGATATAGAGAAGATTAGTTATAGTAGTGGAACCTATAGGTGGAGTGTTCTAACAGATAGAGGCAGGAGAGAGTTTGAGACTAGAGGTAGGAGGAGTATAGTTAAGCTAAGTGATGGGAGAATCATAGTCTTCGATATTGATGAAAACGTCTATGAGATCCGTCCTTGGCTACTTGATAGGAAGAGTATAGAGTACCTAGACCTAGTAATCTAGAAAAGTTTGGTAGACACTGTAGCGAGTCTTTATCAATGTTTATTTCCATAGTCTCCTAATAATAAATTAGGATGAAAGCCTGGTGGAGCTGTATAGATACATTTATTGGAGAAATTTATGTTGCAGCTACCTCTAGAGGAGTATATCTAGTCTCTATAGGTAATAAAGAACTACTTTTTAGGAGATCCAGCAAGATTGTTGGCAGAACCCCCGAGTATTGCATGAAGTGCCTAGAAGAACCTATTTTAGAACTTGAAGAGTACCTCAGGGGATATAGGAGATACTTCAGTGTAAAACTAGATCCACGCGGCACATCCTTTATGTTGAAAGTATGGCTAGAAACGTTGAAGATACCTTATGGCGAGACACGTACCTACGCCTGGCTTGCACAAGCGATTGGGAAAGCTAGGGGGGCTAGAGCAGTTGCTAGAGCCTTATCACTAAATCCCTTACCTATCTTTATACCCTGCCATCGGGTAGTCTCTAAGAATGGATTAGGAGGTTATAGCTATGGATTAGATATTAAGAGAAAATTACTGGAGATTGAAATAGGGAATAAGATCTAATAAATTAGTCTAAGAAAATTTCAACTAATCTATGGCTAAATCTAAACCCGAGTTTCTCGTATAGTCTCCTGGCAGGAATGTTGCTTTTCCTAACCCATAACACAACTCTCTCTGCCTCCCGAAAAGCTAATTTAAGCCATGTTTTAATGACTTGGGCTGCATAACCTCTACGCCTATAGTTAGATCTGGTGAATACCCCGCCTAGTACCCACACCTCCGGTTCTGCAACAAGTGTTGCAGCTGTAGAA
>JALURH010000218.1 GCA_027017025.1 Thermofilaceae archaeon | reverse complement strand
ATATTACACGGTCAAAACGGCCAGGCCTAAGTAAAGCAGGATCAATAATATCAGGCCTATTAGTAGCACCAATAACAACAACACCCTCAAGCCTCTCCAAACCATCCAACTCAGTAAGCAACTGATTCACAATTCTATCAGTTACACCTGAGTCGAATCTCACTCCTCTTCTTGGCACTATTGAGTCTATTTCATCGAAAAACACTATACAAGGTGATGCCTGCCTGGCTTTCCTAAAGATTTCTCTTATTGCTCTCTCGCTTTCACCCACCCACTTACTGAGTATCTCGGGGCCCTTTACAGCGATGAAATTTGCTTCACTTTCTGTTGCTACTGCTTTAGCGAGTAAGGTTTTCCCACACCCAGGGGGGCCGTAAAGCAAAATACCCTTAGGCGGGTCAATACCCATTTCTCTGAAATACTCTGGGTGTTTTAGTGGCCATTCAACAGCCTCCCTTAACTGCTGCTTCACATCCTCCAACCCACCAACATCACTCCATCGTACTTCTGGAACTTCAACGTAAACTTCGCGTAGAGCGCTAGGATGTATGTCCTTTAGTGCCTCTAAGAAATCTTGTTTTGTAACCTTTAGCTCCTTTAATAGCTCTGAAGGTATTTTTTCACTCTCCAAGTCAATCTTAGGTAAAAATCGTCTTAAGGCATGCATTGCAGCCTCTCTACATAATGCAGCTAGATCTGCTCCTGTAAATCCATGGGTAAGCTCTGCAAGCTTTTCCAGATCGATATCTTCTGCTAACGGCATATTCCTTGTATGCACTTGTAATATTTCCTTACGGGCCCTCTTATCTGGTACAGGAAATGGTATTTCTCTATCAAATCGCCCCGGTCTTCTTAACGCTGGGTCTATATCGTTTGGTCTATTAGTTGCAGCTATTACGATAACTTGACCTCTCTCCTTTAATCCATCCATTAGTGCTAGTAGTTGTGCTACTACTCTTTTCTCTACTTCTCCAGTTACCTCCTCCCTCTTAGGAGCTATAGCATCAATCTCATCAATAAAAATAATAGAAGGAGCATTTTTGGAGGCTTCTTCAAATACTTCTCTTAATCGTGCTTCGCTTTCTCCATAGAATTTACTCATTATTTCTGGACCATTTATAGCTATGAAATAGGCACCTGTTTCATTTGCCACCGCTTTGGCAAGCAAAGTCTTACCTGTTCCAGGAGGACCATAAAGGAGGACCCCTTTAGGCGGCTCAATACCTAGGTGTTTGAAGAGCTCCGGATGCTTCAGCGGAAGCTCAACCATCTCCCTAATCTTCTGCTTAGCCTCCTCAAGATCACCTATGTCCTCGTATGTAATTCTCGGAATAGATATTTCTGCACTTACTGGTTCCGGTCTTAATATAACTTCAGTTGTATTTACTATTTGTACAATCTGCGAAGGTACTGTATTTACAACTGTAAACTGTATAGCAGTGTTAAAAAAGGGGATTTCAACGATATCACCTCTCTTTAAAGGCCTACCTAGCAAACGACCCTTTATATATTCAACCAAATCAGGGCTAACTTCGATACTTATTTTATACGATGGAGCTAAAATTACCTTCTTTGCTGGTAGCAACTTTACTTTTCTAACTTTTACCCAATCGCCTAATGATACGCCAGCATTAGATCTTAAAGTACCATCCATCCTAATGATATCCATACCCTCATCCTCCAATGGTAATGGCCATACTATAGCGGCAGTAGTTTTCTTTCCCTCTATCTCGATAGCATCTCCGGGCTCAACGCCTAGTTTAGTCATAGCTTGTCTATTAATTCTAGCTATACCACGTCCTACATCTCTAGGTCTAGCCTCTGCTACTCTAAGCTGAACTTCACCGTCAACACCACTTTTTGACATATCACATCGCCAACTGATAAGTTGGTATAGCAATTTATAAATTTAGACTATTCGCTTGTTTGAGTACTTAGGGTATTTTGGTAATTAGGGAGGCTTTAAGCTTATATAATTGCATAAATAATACAGATGTAAGCCATCAGAGCTCATACCCGATGACGGCATACAACCGTAACCCGCACCCAGTGGTGTACGGGAATATAGCCCCCTATGAACCACCAAAACACATGAAGCAGCTAAGGGGGAAGCCCATGCAAGCATCCAAAGTCTCGAAAATACCCAAAATATAACGCAGGGCAACCACTATGGTCCTCTTTATACAACTATCTCAACAATATCTTCATCTTTGAGTATAAAGTCTTTACCAACTCTCTGAGGATTAAATTTAAACTCCTTTCTCCATACTTTTGCGTACCTAAAGTTTCTATAGATTTTTGAGTGAATTACTTTAGCTAAGTCTATAATTTTTGCGTCTTTTTTAATGAGTACTGGCCTCCTCTCGACCTTACCTGTCTTAGGATTTCTTGTATAAACTCTAATTAGATTTAATT
>JALURH010000217.1 GCA_027017025.1 Thermofilaceae archaeon | reverse complement strand
CTTTCTAATAGAAGCTACGAGGAGCTATCCCATACAGCGATGAACTGGGGAATAATTAGGCTCATAAGGGAGAAAAACCTAACCTAGTTTTAACTATTGATCCATAGCTCACCTATAAAGCCTACAAGACCATAGGGTTGCTGGACTCGCGGCTGAAGCAGTTATTTTCAGCTATCTACCAAATATATGTAGAGAACATTTTATCGCAGGGATTTTTACTGCACTACGTTCCATTTTATAGGATATTTTTGGTCTAATAAACCCGACACCTACGTAGATATATTTGATGTAGCTGAAGTAAAGATGAAGGCTGTAGCCATACAAATCGCAGCTTAGGGATCTATGGGATACATATTAGGAAAGATTAAGTATATTACAAATAAGGTATTATGGATCTCTGGGGGATATAAACTGACAGAGGCTCAAGGATCACCCCAACAGAATTTATGCACGTAAACCCCCCTTCTACCAGAAATATAAGCTTAGAGATATCTTTGCTAGCTAGGTATCTTCCTCAAGGTATATGTAGCTAATCCAGCTAGAGCTAGTAAAACGAGGGCTACCATCACTAGAGGCTCTCTAGGGGCTACTATTTCCCTAGGAATAAGGGATTTACTTGCCACAATTAATGTATAGAATATTAGGGTGGCGGAGATAAATACCAGTAGTGTATATAGCAGTGTGTTCCTAATAGATATTTTTACTTCCCCCTCTGGATAACCCGATTCGTTAAGGAAATTAGCTACTATACTCAGGTAGTCGACGTATGCTGAAATAATCGATAGAAGAATTAGAATCGTAGTGAGTACAAGGAATGTAGTTAACTCGTTGCTATAATATGTCTCAGTTTTTAACCCGAAGAACTGGGGTGATTTTTCATATTCAGCCAGGATCTTCGAGAACTCAAGTAGGCCAACTATATACATCAGGAGCACCGCTCCAACTATCTTCTTGCATCGACGACGTATAGAATAGTAGAGTAATGATAGAAACACTGTTAATGTAAGTAGTAGATACTCTACATGTCTAGGCTCTATCCAGGATCCAAAATATTTCCTGAGAGCTTTGTTGCTATTAAGAACTATATAGAGGATCCTATAGGTAGCTTCTAAAAAGCTACCTATAATCGAGGAGAAATGGAAGATAAATGGTACAGCTAGGATAGCTACAATTATTATTGCTATTTGTACAATAGCTACAGCCTTCATCCTACCATCCTCACAAGGTTCACAATAACCGAGCTAAAGGATTGTTTAAGAGGGTTCCATGTAACAGTTGCTGCACCAAAACTCCCTATCAACTTCCTCAAAGAGTCTTTCTCGAAACTAATTAAACTACCTACAAGCTTACTGTACTCCTCCCCCCTAGATAAGATATCATAGAGGGAGATATCGAGAAATACTATTGGTAGGAAGCCTCTACTAGAGCTCCTCCTCATAATTTTAGATATCTTCCTCAGGTACTGCCTAATATCCTCCTCTAGATCTATAGAGAGATTTGTTACATTGATTATGAGAGGATTATACTCCACAATATATCTTTCAAGTTTCTCCACAGCCTCGCTGAACCCCTCAGCTCCACCGGGGCGCCTTATTTTAACTAGGTTCCTGACGATATTGTAGAACTCTCTTGTACCACTCGCTGGAATAATTAGTCTCTGGTGACCCAAAACATATACACCGACGTTATATGCTTGCCGAATAAAGTAGTAGCTCATAGAGGCTACAGCAGTTATAGCGTATTCCATTGCGTTTTCAACACTCGACCCAACGTACATCCTGGGTGTAGCATCAAGTATGAAGAAGACTGTCTTCCTCCCCTCCCGCTCGAACTCATTTACTAGCGGTAATTCGTGGGGATTTCTAGCCGTTGCTTTCCAATTAATAAACTTTATTGGGTCCCCGTAGACATACCTCCTTATCTCCCTGAAGTCCGTACTCTGCGGGCCTCTCCTAGCTACGCTTGTTGAGGGAAACATAATCAGTGATCTAGTTAGCGCTGTTCTTAGCCTCCTTATAGGTAATAGTAGTGGTAGAACTATCAACCTAAGTTCATTACCTCCCCTTACATACTCCGAGGGCTTCATACCAAATATATGTATACACTCTATCTCTACTGGCGGCAGTAGATACTCCCCCTTCACTGTACACCTCATAGCGTAGCTATACTCTTTCTCTATACTCTTAAGGGACTTAAAAAATACGTGTACATTGCTTCCATCCACCAACTCAAAGTCTCTAGGAATACTCTCCCTAACTACTATTAAGCCAACACCCTTCCTACAGGCTATTTTCGTCCTAACCTCTATAACATCGTTTACACGACAGGAGTCACTACTTATCCTCCTCTCAACCCTTACGTCGCCCGGAGTATCGAATACGTGGCCTACAGCTAAGAGGAAGAAGGGGATTAGGGAGAGATAAAGTATGTATATGTTTGCGGAAAGAAAGCCTACGAAGAGGAGAACCATACCTAAACCAATAATATAGTTTATTGGTTGCTCAAACCCTCCTAGGACAGCTTGTTCACCATCTACCTCACTCATAGCTTCTCTCTACCCTTAGGTACCTCAACTCTACTAACAATACTTAGTATGATTTCCCGTGGATCAACGCCCTCAAAGAGGCTCTCAGGCTTAAGAACTATCCTATGCGCTAAAGCATCTAGGACAAAAACCTTTATATCGTCTGGTATAACGAAATCCCTCCCCTCAATTAGGGCATAGGCTTTAGATAACTTCAGTAGAGCTAAACTACCCCTGGGGCTAGGCCCAGCATCAACCCGGGGATCCCCACGGATACTTCTCACAATACTCGCTATATATCTTATAACCTCCTCGTCAACGAAAATATCTTCTTCAACCTTATGCTGTATCCACAGGAAGTCATCCAAACTTATTACAGGCTTTATGTCCTGCGTAGGATCATCCTTCCCCCATTTTAGCCTACGCCTCATAATCTCGCATTCCTCATCTATGTTCCTCGGGTAGCCTGTGCTAAGCCTCAGTATAAATCTATCTAGCTGTGCCTCAGGCAGAGGATACGTCCCCTCATATTCTATAGGGTTCTGCGTGGCTAGAACAAAGAAAGGTTTCTTAAGCCTATATGTCTCCCCCTCAATAGTTACCTGCCTCTCCTCCATCACCTCCAGGAGTGCGGCTTGAGTCTTAGGTGGCGCACGATTTATCTCATCCGCTAATAAAATATTTGTAAATACAGGCCCCTTTACGAACTCAAATACTCCCTCACGGCTTCTCCACACTTTGGTTCCAATAATATCTGAGGGCAGTAGATCGGGTGTAAACTGTATACGCCTAAACTCCGCACCTATAACGTTAGCAAATGTTTTAGCCAGCAATGTTTTACCTAGCCCCGGGTAGTCCTCGAAGAGAACGTGGCCATTAACTAGTGAGGCTGCAAGCGTCTTAGTTATCACAAGCTTCGAGCCAACAAAGTATTCTGCTACACTCTCTATAATCTCCCTACATTTCTCCGAAGCCTTAGTAACCCCCACCTCTCCCACCTTCAAGAACGCTCCTCGACATATCTATAATATTCTTAACAACTTTAATCCTCTTATCCATATTTCTCCTCTCAACCATCTTTTTATACCACCTGAAACTTAGTATAGGGGCTTCCTCGTCCCTGTGATAAACAAGCGGTTTTATGATCTCCGATATTCTATGTGGAGGAACATTGTTCTTCGATAGAATAAGTACTGTTTGTACAAGTAGGTTCTCTCTCCTAGAGCCCACTATAAAGTCTTCAACAGCTCTATATAGTTCAATAAACCTCTTATCCATCGCCGGGAAGATCTCGGCTCTATGTCTAACCCAACGCTCCCTAATGTACCTTTCTATACCCTCCCGCCTGAAATGGGAATATATCCCCTCGAAGACTATTATTAAACCGATGATTAGCGATGTTACCTCAAATAACGTTATTAGGGTAGGGTGTAAACCAGCCCTATATATATGTTCCCTCAGAACAACGTATAAGCCGGCCAGGAACCCTACGAAAGCTAGACTACCAATCTTGCGGGAGAAATATTCGCCAAGCTCTCTTAGATCTTCCCTCCTAGAGAACTTAAGTAGAGATAGAAAGTAAGCTAGGGTAGCTGAAATATATGCGTAGAAGAAAGCTACGAATAAACCATATTCTATGAACTGTGAGGTAATGTAGAGGGAGAAGTAGAGAGCTAGTAGAGCTATGCCCTTAAGTAAGTATCCTGTAAAGCCCCCCAGTACGTTCCCTATCTTAGCTAATAGTAAGCCAGCAATTAAAACTACAGCTGGAGCTACATATATCCTCAAGTACTCAAGCTGTAGCTGCTCAAACGGTATCGTCGATATTAACAACATATACCCTATATACTTGATAATTGATCCAACGACTCGGCTACTCGTAGTACCTATCCTAGATACAATACGTGAAGCAGCTTGAGATAATATTATCGCCATTACTGGAAGAAAAAAGCTAGATAAATCTACACCAAATATCTCCTCCAAATAGCCCTGGATAGGACTATTCTCCCAGAAGATAATTAATGCTAGCACTAACGCTATAGCTACTGGGAGAAAAGTGTAGAGTACTTTGGGTGGAGACCCACGGTGCTTATTGCTGCTCATCCCCAAAAACACCTATCTGATATAGAGCTAGGTAGAATTCTTCGAAATCCTCCCTAGAGATATCGTGGAGGCTGTAGTCAGCTAAGATAAATATCTCGGTTATCTTAGATAGAGGATCCAGCTTAAATCCTCTATCCTCCAACCCATACTTGATCTCTACTGGCGTAAGATCCCGGTAATCTATACCCTGGTTTGCGACCCACCTCAGGAAGACACTATTGTATAGATTTATTATCTCCTCCCTATAGTCAACTATCCTCAGCTCTGTTTCGCCTACAGCTTTCTCATCATACCTGTCTCTAGCCACTATCCTGTAGGTACCTTTCTCCCCGAAGGTATAGACTAAGGATCTACCTGAAGCTACATACCTACCGTTAATATAGTAGTCAAATTCCGTCTCCCTCCCGTCAATCCTCCTAGCGATTATCTCTATCTCCCTACCTGGCTCCCACACCATAGGTAGTGGATAAGGTATCTGTGGTGAAATAAACTTAATTTTCTCCACCCTATGCTCTAGCTTAGCGACCCTCTTCTTCCCCCTAGTTTTCTTGGCTAGAAGGGTTAGAGTAGCTGCTACTACCACTAGTGGAGCTAGAACTAGGAGGAAAGCTGTGAGATTAAACACCTTTATATCTAGTTTAGTATCTGAAGGCAAATAATACTCTGTCCCCTCAAAAACTGCCTCAATAGTGTATGTATCCCTCTGGTAGGCGAAGGGGACAGCTATAGTTGTAGAGAACCTACCTCTACTATCTGATACAACTCTATACCCATTTAATATAATACTTACATGTGGTATAGGGATATTAGGGTAGTAGTAGTCGGTAATACACCCAGTTATATTAACTCTCCCCCCGAAACCGCTCCCCTCGGAGCTATTAAGGGTTATCCTCGTTTTAGCCCTCAAAACTATTTCATCGCTAAGCACCCCTCTAGCATCACTCAGGGATATCTCTAAGGGGATCACACCTACATCATATTCCTCACCTAGGATTATTTCGACATTAAACCTACAATCCTCCCTCAGGGAGGTATTGAAGTAGTTATCCCCTATTCTGATAGATAACTCTCTACCCACTATTCTATCGCAGGGAGATATTGTTCCAGATAGCTTAGTTTGTTCCCCCCTTATAAAGGATTTTTGAACTAGATCTAACTCTACTACTATTATTTCATCATATGCCTCCGCTGGAAAATATAGGTCTGTACCCTCAAACCTAGCTTTCAGCGTGTATAGACCGGTTCTATTAAAAATTATTTCTACACTAAATACGCCGTACCGGTCTGTTATAACCCTAGTACTATATATATCGCCAACATAGATACTTAACTGTTGGTTAGCTAGAGGTATACCCCCAATATCGGTAACTACACCCCTAAGTTCTACAGCTGAGCCAACCTCTACTATATTATTGTTTTCAAGGTGGATGAGAGTAGGGGATCTAATTCTAACCCTAGGGTCGCTACTCGACGGCAGGTAGAGATTGTTCCCAGGGAATCTAGCTATAACCCAGTAGTCTCCAGCAACAATATCAACTGGGACCCTAGCCTTTATACTGAATGTACCATTAGCGGTATAGGTCTCCCCAATAAACACTCCCCCACATGTTTTATTTTTTGAAAGATATAGTAGCACCGGCATTTTATCTAAAGGCCTACCTAAGTTGTCTACGAGTTTACCCCAGACATGTATGTATCCCCCCTTAGTGGGCGACGCAGGAGTAATATTTAGTATAGAGATACTTGTATTAGCTACCACTTTCAGCTCTAACACGGCTTCACGTATCGAGCCGTCAGAGCCTCTCCCCAGGAAAACAATACTGTAGTACCCTACTTTAGCTTCCTCACTAACCTCTATAGCTACTCTAGCCCTATAGGGTGGTTTACCCCTAGGATTCCCGATAACTATATTTATCTCATCACCTAATGGTTTAGTCAATAATTGTACATCCCAGCTATAGTTGCCGAGAGGTAGTACATCTATATCTATGTGCCTAATTTCTCCCCTGGGAACCACTACACTAGATGTATTGAGTTTAAGGAAGAAACCTGTCCGCGGTTTAACTATAACTACTAGAATCTCCCTCTCAGCTATACCGCTCTCGCTTACACCTATAGCCTCTATGAGATAGTATCCTGGAGTTACATCCCCCAGTGTAACATTAACTAGAGATTTCTCGCCGGGTAGAAGAGTTATCTCTGGGTGATCTATTTCAAATCCCTCGGGGGCCCTAAAGACTATATCTACTTTCTCGCGGAAATCTATTGGGGCAATAATTTCTACAGCCACGCTATAGGTGGCTAGTGGCTCAGCCTCTAAGGTATCTGGGTTCAACTTAATAGCGAAACCTACTTCACGGTTATTTACCCATCTAGGTGAGGGGTCAAATGATACCCAGCCATAATCCTCGAAATATACTTCAGCCCAAGCGTGGCTATCCTTAGCTCTAACTATATATTCTACGCCAGGTTTTACTAGATAGCCTGTTACGAGTCTTGCTGGAATCTTATTCATTCTAGCGAGTATAACGAAAGCTGAAGCAAAATCTATATATGAGCCTCTCTTAGAGTAAAGTAGAAACCACTCCACAGGATCTACACCCTCCGGAGCAAGAGTACAGTTATCATCGTATACATAGTTCTGCAAAAGAAATCTCTCTATAGCGATTATTTTCCCATAGGATGTTGATATACCTCTAGTAATATTCTCTGCGAGCTCCCATAGCTCCCTTGGTAATGAGTCAGGAACCTGTAGGTATTTCTCATCTAAAGCTATAGTTCTCCTCCCCGAGAGATCCTCGGTACTTAGCACGTAGTGAACTGTCTTAAAGGTGTAGCCTTGTAGTGAGCCATTTATGAGGAAATACATTTGATTAGGGTAGTACAATATTTCGCTACTATATCTCTCAGCTACTATCTGGGACGTATATTTAGCTGTAGGTAAAGGAATATTTATCCCCGTGAAGTTGCTTAGAGGAATTATAGCTATAGTATCAGTTACGCTGTTCCCAGGAACAGAGGTTACAGTAATCTTATCTCCAGCGTAGATCTGGGGATCACTTTTCTCTAAGAACCATGTGCCGTTATCGTACTCTGAGTAGACAGCAACCCTCAGGTAGGGAGTGTTCCTAGCCCCTTTCACCAGGAAAAGAGGTGTGGATGATAAATTTACTTTCTCGCGTACAGATATAGTCTCCGGGAGGTAGACTCTATGTATCTCGGCTGGTGGAGACTCTGTCTCCCCCTCTT
>JALURH010000216.1 GCA_027017025.1 Thermofilaceae archaeon | reverse complement strand
GAGCTGAAGCCTAAGGAGAAGAGGGAGATTGTTGGCAAGCTGGAAAAAACATTAAGTAAATATAGTGAAGTTTTACTGGCAATAATCTATGGGTCTTTCCTGAGGGACCGCCCTCTAAGGGATATAGATATAGCAGTCTATGTTAGTGAAGGAGTAGACTCCCTAGACTATAAGTTTAAGCTAGATAGGGAGCTTTCAGAAAAACTTGGTTATCCCATAGACGTGAGAGTATTAAATGATGCACCTCCCTGGTTTGTACTAGAGGTACTTGAGAATGGGAAAATTTTAATAGATAGGGTTCCAGGACTCGTAGAAAAGCTGTATAAGAAAGCGCTAGATGAGAGGATTCTAGTAAGTATTTATCATATACTATAGGATCCCGTCATTATTTATTCTATATCCCTATTTGCTGGGATAGATCTCTGTACCCTAACGATTATAGAGTTAAATATTGGTCCTCCACCGATTTCCTGTGTAGTAGGTGGGACAAGGCTATTTTGTGCCTCCCCACCTAACCCAGCTAGTTGTCTAGGTGACCACAGTACGCCTCTAGGGACATCATTAGATATATGTGCTCTAACCCTAACCCTACCATACTCGTTGTAGAGTTCTACTTCATCGCCATCAACTATACCTAGGCTACGTGCATCCTCTGGATTAATGACTACCAGAGGTGGAATAGGGCCGTAAACCTCCTGAAACTGGGTGTGGGTATATTTGGGTGTTGCACTATTCAGTAATATAAAATCTTTATCTCCCAGCTTTAATGGTCGTTGTACTGGTAGTGGGTTAAACCCTATTTTCTCAGCAATAGTTGAGTAGAACTCTATCTTGCCTGTAGGTGTCTGGTAGCTATCCCTCCTTCTCTGTCTAAGTCTCAGGACTTTACCCTGGAGTAACTCGTCGAAGCTACCGTTTTCTAAGGCTCCATGGAGAGCTCTTGCAAGCGCATTCCAGGGATCTTCTAGAACCCACTCTGCATTCAGATCCAATCTCTCGGCTAGTTTCTTCATTACCCAGATCTCATCCCTGCTTTCACCAAGTGGCTCGATAACCTTCCTCATTACCCTAACGTAGGGATGAGAGTAGGGTAGAACAATATCATCCTTCTCTAGGTAAGTGGGGGCAGGCAAAACTATATCTGCATAATCCGCTGTTTCAGTCCAATGTGTTTCGTGAACTACAACGAATACGTCTCCCCTAGCTAAACCCTTCCTCAATGCTCTCTGGTCAGGGAGTGTTAGTATAGGATTCATATTATATATATAGATGAACTTAAACTCTCCCCGCTCAATATACCTACCTAGGGAAACTTGGCTAACAACCCTAGGCTTTACCTTAGATAATTTTTCTCCATTTAAATAGGGTATATCAACTAACCACCCCCTACTGTTACTGTAGTAGAAACCTCTATGTAGCCCTAATAAAGCAGGTATCAGCGAGACAGCTCTAACCCCCTCTGCTCCCTGAATACTCTTCTGGAAACCGAAACCTATCATAGTTGCACTAGGCTTTAATCTACCGTAGGCATCACCTAGCTCCTCAATAAGACTCCACTTTACTCCAGTTACGTCCTCGACTCTACTAGGGGTCCACTTCATAACCTCTTCTTTAAACAAGTCATAACCATATGTCCACTCCTCAATGAACTTAGTGTCAATATAGTCGTGTTCAATAAGGTACCTAGCGATACCATATGCTAAGGCAACGTCGCTCCCGGGTCTAGGGTTAAGCCATATATTAGCTCTCCTAGCTGATTCACTCCTCCTAGAGTCAACTACAGCTATTACTGCACCACTCCTCCTAGCCTTTATGGAAAGAGCCCATAGATGAGGCGAGCTTACCGCAGCGTTAAAACCCCAGTAAACAATTAGTTTCATCTCTAGGAGCTCTTCAGGTAATACCCCATAGCTCAACCCATAGTGTAGTGATATTGCCTCATGTCCAGATTTACTACAAATACTATAGTCTGTCTTGGACGCACCTATAGCGTTCCACAGTCTCTGGGGAAAATACCAAGTTAGTAGCCCCATGTTCCCAGCGTACTCTAGGTGGAGTATAGCTTCGGGACCATATTTCTCTATTACTTCCCGGAGCCTACTTACAACAATGTCTAGGGCTTCCCCCCAGCTAGCTCTCCTAAACCTCCTTCCAGGTTTCCTGCCTGCCCTTATAAATGGGTAGAGGACTCTATTCTTATAGACTCTTACGTGGTCTTTAGCTCCTCTAGCACAGGTAAAACCTTGTGTAACTGGGTTTTCTGGATCCCCCTTAATTGAGGTAATTCTGCCGAGATCGTTGATAAAAGCCGTAATAAAACATGTATCGTAGCAATCCCTAGGACAAACTGTCTTAACGCCTATTGTAGTCATGGCTAATACCCTAATAAGCTAGAAATATTTAATTTATAGCCCTCGAGAATAAATCCATTTAAACGTTCTCAGGGGGAGAAAAATATTAGAGGAGAAGTGGTAAGCTGGCGTGCCTATTCATCTTAGCGAACCTACATGCATTATATAGGGGTTAAAGCTAAATGGGATCCTGGAAAAAAGACTAAATGAGGGGTTCAGAATCAATATTTTGCGCTATAGCTCTAGTTCTTCTGCGAACTCCTCCTCGGTGGGAGGTTCAAACCACTTAGCCATACCCAAATTCATTATAAGAGCTATCTCCCCTTTCGGTGTAATAGAGTATACACCCCTCTCAACTAAATTAATGTATTGATGCCTTAAGAGCTCCTTTAGGTGATGGTAAAGCTCACCTCCCTCCATCCCCGTTTCCTCGGCTATTTTGGAAACGGGACAAGGTCTCTCCCTCAAAAGAATCTTAAGAATTGAAACTCTCTGCTCGCTAGATAGAGGGGATATGAACTTAGATAACCTCCTAGGATGGACTGCAAGAGCTTCTTTAAGGCTGAAATCTTGGTTCCATCTATCACAAACGCCTTTACGCTTTATAACTCCGGCGTGGACAAATAAGCCCCCCTCTTCTACCTTTTCTAGTTCCTTCTCAAGGGCTTCTGTAATACCTCGAGGATCATGAAGCTTCACTTCTCTCTCCTCTCTTTTCTTCTTCTCCCTAATCTCCCTTTTCAGCTCCTCCAGCTCCCTCGCAATGCTCTCTATTTTCTTCCTCAGTTCTTCTATCTCCGACATTGCTTTTTCACAAATACAATATTACATTATTACATATATATGTATTTCTGTATAATTGTACTTTTACTTGAGGACTTTGCAGACCATTAGAAGCACTACTCTTTGAGCCGAAAATAGGTACCAAAGTGTAGATGGTTTTGTACTTAGAGCTCAAGGTGAGCTAAACTGGATTACTCCCCTATCCACACTGTTACCTCTAGTTCCCTGAAATGTTGGTCACCTGTTAGCACTCTAGCCCCAAGGACTCTTGCCGTTGCCAGAACTATAGCGTCCCCTAACCCAGGTCTCGACTTTAATCCAAGTTTCCTTGAGTGACTTAACAACTCTAAGTAAGCTTTACCGCTTTCTAGCGCTATTCTATAATCTATCTCCGCTATAACTGAAAGCTCTCCAATAATATGTAGGCGACGTTTAACTGCCCCGGGATTTATTCCCTCGCGAATGTACTTACGGGATATCTCAGCTAACACTATTGATGGAGTATACGTATATCCTTCAACCAAGAATTTCTTAACATTCTTACCAACCTCCGTCCCACTAAAATACTCTATCCATGCATACGTATCAACAACGATTCTATTGTTCTCTACCCTCAAAACGATCCTCCTCTGAGAAACGAGATATCCTACCTTTATCGATCCCAAAGTAGTTATCAACTAGAGACTTGCGATACTCTATCAGTAATCTACGTATAGCTTCATCTAGGCTACGGGCATTAACTCTCTCCTTGTAGGCTTCAAGCATCTCCAAAGTAGCTCGTGAAACACGTATAGTTGTAGACTGCATACATTATATAAAAACCGAGTATACAATATAAGTGGTTTCCTTATGATTATAGTAACCTAGCACTTATACGGGGATAGGCATCTCCAATGCTCCAAGAAATATTTAGTTAAAAAGGTATTAACTTCTCGGGAAGATCTAGTTATACTCATTTCTTAAATACGGTGATTACAGTGCTTATCCCATATGTTTTCAGGAAGTTAACTATAAACGTTAGATATCCAGCAGCCATTAATAAGCCTCCAGCCAAGGCGGTGTACATATACTCTGCGTACTCGCCGTTAGGGTATAGTGTTCTCCTAAGCATGCCTTCTATGCCAGCTAAACCCATAGCTGAGCTCATAATAATCGCCCCAGAGAAGAATAGTACCAGGTGTATATCAGCTAACCTACTATCGAGTTCTTTACTAGTTATTATAGGCGCTAAAGCGTATATAACAGCGAATAGTGTAAGCGTTAACCCAGCTAGGAGGAGAACATGTGCGTGTACACCTATAACCCACTGGGTGTTATGTAGGTATCTATTTAATGCATAACTTGCTTGGAGTATTCCAGCTGAACCACCAATCATGTACCCAAGTATAGAAAGTAGAATAAACTTTAGTGGAGTACTATACTTAACTGGTCTAGCTAGCCAAATAGTCTTGAGAACAGCGAATATAGTTAACCCCATAGTAATTAGTTCCCCCCAGGTAACTACCTGCCCCTGTATCTGTAGAGCTAATGGCTGCGGTGTATCAGCTAGCATATGGTGATTCCATACGAAGAGGGAAACCACTAAGTCGGCTAGAATAACTGTTCTCACCACAGATTCGCCGTAGAGTTTCCTACCTACGAGCATAGGTACTAGGAAATACCAGGTTGCTGCAGTATAGATAAGTACGTTTCCATCGGCTACTAGGTCGAGCCCCCACCAAAACACATTCTTATATACTAGGGGGTCCACCAAACTTGTAGGTAATTTAAACCCTAGTAAGCTTGATAGAGAGAAAACCGCTAGGATCGATGCTAGCCCCGTCATAGTTAATGCATTGAGGGTTGTGTCTACACATCCCCTGAATACTCCTACGATAAATACGGGGTAGCTATAAACGCCGGGTATATAGTCTTTAACCCCCTTTATCCTAGCTTTTATCTCGTCTAGGTTAAAGGAGAGCGTTACCAATTTCTTGAAGATATATCCAGCGCCCCTCTCCTCCCCCTGTGGTAGAAATATTGTTGCAAACATATTGAAGAAGAATAGTAGGACTGAAATGAATATGAGGAGCATCCCAATACTAAATACGAGTACCGAGGTAGGCGGGAACCTCACTATTGGTAGAGGCCAGTAAAGCGTATAGAGCGATGCAAATTTAAACACGTATCCCGATACCCAGGTTATTAATACGCCGAGAAGTAGGGTCCAGTAACTCATGTATGCTGCTCGTTCACTATACAGCTCCTTATTCAACACCTTGGGGACTAGGTAGTAGAAAGCCCCTAGAACAGCCATGTATGCCCACCCATAGATACCTACGAAGGGGTGTACAGTCATCATACCGTAGAAGTGTTCAACGCCGTAGATGTTAGATAGCATTCCAGCTAAAATAGCTCTCATCAATAAGCCTTCGATTCCAGCTACCCCTAGCCAGAAAACAGCCGTAAGAACAAATCTAAGAGCTAATTTCTCCCGAGGACCCATATGTTCTCATCCTCCTTCAACCATAATAGCATCGTAGACAACCATCTCGGAATGCCTAAAGCCGCAGTACTCGGTGCATCTTATCGTATAGCTACCGGGTTCATCGAAAACCCAGACAATCCTGTTATCGTAGCCGGGTAGAACCTGTATCTGGAAAACCATAGTCCCATCTTCCCGGAATACGCCGAAACCATGTGTAACGTCATTAGTTCTTACAATAAATTCTACGGGCTGCCCCACCTTTATTCTCACTGGGTATTTCGGTAGTTTGAACTCATAGTTCTCGATAAATATCTCGAATGTTTTCTCAGGTACTTGGTTAACCCAGAGGACATTTCTAATAGAGGGTATGGCTGGTGAAAGCATCACTATGTTACCTACGATAGCTACAACTAATAGGAACACTAACCATATTTTCTCGTCTCGTTCCATCCCTTTTTCTGCTCCTTTCTCCTCAGCTTTGCTTTCCTCCCTCCTACCCCTACTTTTCCTAGATGTTACCCACATGAAAAAGCCTATAAAAGCGAAGTATACTACAACGAGTGTAAGGTAGAATACTTCGATGAAAACCTGTATATACATCTACAACACCCACTTATAGAGAGATCTCCCTACACCTTCTTCATTAATTTCCTGAGTTCCTGTGCTCTCTCATCGGTTATCATCCTCTTATTCACCAACTCGTTAATGCATTTATCAGCATATGAACACCACGTTACACAAACCTCAGATGGCTCTCTATACACTATTCTCCCACAGCTAGGACACTCCTGCTGTGTTTCGTACTCAAAGAACTCTACTTCCTCGCCACAGAATGGGCACTCCCTAATAATTATCTGTGGAGAAACAATTGATCTTATCCCTGGGCAATGTTTAAACATATGTATCAACCCTCAAATAGGAGATCTCTAAACCCCTTAATTATATTTCCCGAATATTTCAGGGATTACATTATGACTCAAAGTAGTACTCTAGTAGTCTACGTAGACCCCTCCTAATGGTCTCAGAAAGAGTCGAGGAACTAATACCTAAGGTGCGTGAGAGCTCAACTGTATCTACCTTCCTTGGGTACTCGAAGAAACCCATCTTTAACGCAAGCCATAGTATTCTTTCCTGCTTCCTAGTCAAGATTTTGCCTGTAGATTTAAACTTCCCAACCTTTAAGAGCTTAAAACCTATTTTAACGCTCCTAAAAGCTGATAAGATACCTTTATAGGAATCAAAATTTGGTACAACAAAATTATATACAATCACATCGTCTCTAACGCTTCTGCCAGAAACAAGGAAGGAGCCGTGAGAAAGTATTGTGTTACATACATTACATCCCTCGCTTTCAAACCATAAACATGTTTTCCCACCTATTTTACACCTACCTCTTATCCCTATAAGGTTCGATTCTATAACCTTATTTATATAGTTTGGAGGCAACTCTACTAGGTGCCTAGTTAAACCACCTCTAAAACTTCTAATATCAATTACCCTAAACTGGTTGACTCCAAGCCTCCTCAAGACTTCGAGAACCCTACACTGCCTATTTTCGACCTCTACAATAACGTGTCTAGGCTCCTTCCACAGGTCCTTCATACCTACCCCGAATATCTTCGGGACATATTTTAGAGGGGTTAATATATCAATATATCGGTGAAGTAGATGAGTACGCAGTGGCCAGTTAAAATACTACTTGTACACCCACGGGCTCCTTTCCTGCAGAAAGAAAAGATAATTATAGCGGCTGATTGTGCGGTAATATCAAATGGGATGTTGGGGGAGCGCTTTAGGAAAGGTGATACAGTAATAATAGGTTGCCCGTTGCTCGAAGACCCAGACAGGATTATGAACAAGCTTTCTCTAGTAGTAAAGGAGACCACAGCTAGGGAGATTGAGGTATACTCTATGGAGGTTCCGTGTTGCCACGCTATACACATGATGACTATGAAGGGGCTGAGAGAGGCTGGTAAAGAAAATATAGATACAAGATACTATATAGTTAGAGTTAGCTCAGGTAAAATCGAGCCCTATAGACCCGGTGTTATAGATGAATCGATGATTGAAGCCGAAAGGAAAGCCCATGGGCATATACACTAAGGGGTACTTATGGCTAAAGTAAAGAGGTTAATCGTAACCATTGATAGAGAAAAATGTACTGGTTGTGGTGAATGCGTTAGAGCTTGTTTAACTGGTGCCCTAAAAATAGTAGATGGTAAATCTAGGTTAGTTGATGAAAGACTTTGTGACGGCTTTGGGTCGTGTATAGCAGCCTGTAAATATAATGCAATAAGGCTAGAGTATAGGGA
>JALURH010000215.1 GCA_027017025.1 Thermofilaceae archaeon | reverse complement strand
GCAGCGACTATCGAGAACTGCCCTCTCTTCATCCTTCATACCCTAACGTTAGGTCTATTCTCAGTATAGTTGATCTAGTTTCCTCGGGTGGGTACATGGATACATATGTGTATGTTACTGATTCAGCCTCCACAAAGGAGACATTCCCAAAGGAAATAGGGCTACAGTGTAGCGGTACATACTCTATTCCGCCGCCAGGAAGCACTTTATAGTACCCTACTTCTACCGTAAATACTAGGCCGGGAGGTATAGCTGTAGCCAGGAATGCTCTAAGCTCTCCAGTCCATGCAGGTTCCCCGAGGGAGCAGTTATAAGGCTCCCCATTGGCTATGAGTTCTCTCACATACTGTTTAGATAATATAAGTTTCTCAAATACACCTGTACTAGCCATATCGTTTAATATGTTGTATGCTAAGCGCCTCAGATCAGATGTTTCCCTAAGGTAGAGGCTTCTAATAGGTCTTACAACATTGTTTATAGACATAAAAGCTACTATGATTATCATCAGCGATAACATTACTGAGATAAGCCTGACCTGCCCCCCAGGTTTTTGCTTCATAACTCGCTCCACCTCCATATGTTGAGCCTAATCACATATGCGTAGTCCATCACGTGGATTATCCTAGTTATAACAACCTCGTTAGCTGCTCTCTGCTCCTTCTCCATACCATACTCCAATGTCTCTACGGGATATTTCGCCGCTACAAATGCCCTAAGTCTACCATTCTTACATCCAAGGAGTATTACGTGGCTAGCTAGCCTCTCCACAGAAGATAGACGGTATAGCTGGTAGCTCTTAGACCCTTTATTTAAGACCCTACATGCAGGTGTCCAATCACCAGGGTCGTCGCCTACACACTCAACAGTTACACTCTGGATCTCTATAAGTTTCTCGTAATCGGGTATAGCTTCTAGTGCTTCATCCTTCAGTAGCACCGCACCAAAGGGTGGTATAGTGTCCTCGTATGACGCGATAATGTATCTACCGATTAGGTAGAGAGTTACCCCATAATCGCTTTTAACCCAGTGGGATGTTGCACGTGAACCATACCAGTCTCCATATATTATTAGGACATAAGCCATTTTGTTTAAGTTCTTCGGTGGATCTAGGGATAGAAGCTGTTCAGTAAAGTTTAGTGTAGTTCTGCCATCCATAAGCGTGATATTAGATGCAGCTAACACCTTGTAGTTGATAGTATCTGGACTCGTTCTACCTACGCTACAGCCAGCCGATGGCCCCTCCAGATAGGTGATAATTAATAACCCAGTTACGTTGACGTTAGATACTGGTACACCATAGTAGTTCTCTGCATATATAGTGTAGATCGCTGGAATACCGTGGATAATATATTTGCTGGGGATATCTATGTCAGCGTCCCTAGAGCTAATATATATGTTGTTGTTACCCCAACTTACGTCTACATTAGTGCTCGATGTAAAGAATACTACCCACCCACTATACCTAGTGCTTCCTGAGCCGTAGGAATCAATAATGGTTCCATTTACTCTGACGGTGTACCTTCCCTCCTCAATATAGAGGTAACCCTTTACTATAAGCGAATCCTCATAGAAGGTGGCGTTAATATTATCCGTGTAGCCCGAGAACATTAGTCTACCGTCAATAACTACCTGAACATATACTTCCCCATTCTCTAGAAGAATTGTTCCCCCTCCAGCAGCTAGCCCGCCGACTCCTGTCCTAGACACCAGGAGTATAGATAACCTAACTCTACTCCCCCTATCCCATACAACACTGCCAGCTCTCCCAGAGTTTGAAGCTTCAAACTCTATCCTTAAACCAGCTGTATAGTTCCCGAAAACTCTAGCACTAGCCTCTAGATCTCCATAATACCCCGTGGGGATGTTTGGAGAAACCTCTAATGTATATAGCGGCTGGATTTCGAGGCTAAAACCATATTTCTCGTCGGTAGAATTTAGTCCCAGAAGGCTCTGCACATACTCGGGGTTAAGGTAGGTTGGATTCTTAAACCAGGTATAGTTAACTAAGCGCATAATTTTGTCTGGATCCACTATATATGGTTCATTTGCACCATACAATGATAGACCAAAATCAGTGATATTTGTTACAAAATTTGCCCCCCAGTCAACAGGGTTACCTGGCGTTAGAATTATTTTATCCATTACGCGTTGAGCAACAGTATATAACTGTTCTTCCTTTACTGTAACTACGTTATTGAATACTATCTGGCTTAGCCCTAAGGATACCGTCACTATAAGTATTGCAATTATACCTAGAGCTATGTATTCTAGAGCAGCATGCATTAATTATACCCCAATATTACATTCCCCTTTTATTATTTTAACTATATCCTCCTCGGAAATATTCTGAGAAATAAAACCTACATACATGTAGTCTACTCCCCTAATAACCACTAGGTGCGCATAGCCCCGTGAAGGAAGACTTAACACGTTCGTAACTAAGTACGTGTTTACACCACA
>JALURH010000214.1 GCA_027017025.1 Thermofilaceae archaeon | reverse complement strand
TTTTGAGGCGATAATCAATATATTAGCGATGAGGAGTCAGGAATCAACTATTATAACTATTTCCGTGGTAGATAGAATAATTATTTTCTTCCAGCCAGCCTAGATAGGAATTCCCTAATTTTTTTCTTAACCTCAGTACTATCCATTCCAGCTATCTCCTCTAAACTCTTCCCCTCACCTAATAGTTCTCTAATAAATTTGTATCCCAGGAAATATCCAGTATGGCTTTTCCCTGCAATATTTAGCCAGTTACCGAAGAAAATGTTTACATCTGAGTTTGTCTCCACCCTCTTTAAGTACTCTCTCGCGAGAAATGATACATTTTCTCTACACCAACCAACCCAGTCCCTATTATCGGCTGCCCGCCATATTTCGCCAAGAGCTATATGCTCAACTGCAACTGCAAAGCCCTCGCTATATAGGATGAATAGTGGGTCGTTCTCTAATTCGCTGAGTTGCCTAGGCGTGATATTCCTCACTTTGGCGTGGAGTAGATGGGCTAGTTCATGTATAATCAACCCTTTAACATCTTTTTCGCTGAACCAGTCTAGATCAGCTATGTTCTCTAAGCCAAGTAGAACAGCTGGCTTACCTCTGTACTCAGTAGCCCAGCCAGCGCCAACACCTATACCAACGTATATAACAAATATGATATTCATCTCAGCCCTAGATAACCTAGAGAACGTGCCTGTAGCCTCAGGTAAATAATCATGAACCCCCCTATACGATAACTCTATTTTATCGATAAGTTTAGGTAGTTTCTGGAAAACATATTCTCTAGCTATTTTCCTCCAGCTATATCCTTCTTCAGCGTAGGCACTTACCTGGAGGGATAGTAGCTCAGGATATTTAGCCATGTACTGCTCTACCCATAGCTGTATCTGCTCCTCCACCCCCCTATTTTTAGCACTCCTCCAGAAATCCTTGAAGTCTGGATATGTATCCACCACACTATACTTTATCAAGGAGAGAGCACCAGTAGAACTACTAGGATCTATAATTTATTGCTTAACTAGGACTATTAATAACCTTAGTCTAAGTGGGGAGAAGAATTATTTAAAAATAAAATTTTGGTAAACGATGATTCATGGAGTTAAGCCTCTTTCCAATAAGCTTCCATCACCTGGTTCTGTGTACAGAATTACCGGAATAGTTATATTTAGAGCAACCAGTACTGTAGAAAAGAGTAGTACTATATTGAAGTGCTTCATCATAGCTATATTTTACGGTAAAAATTATTTTTTACGAGAATAGGTAGTAAACTATACCGTGTCTACAAAAAGTTTCGAGACTCCTAAATTATTTGCTTAAATTTGTTTTATACAATTATTTTGATGAAATTATTAATAGATAGGAGATCTATGAATTTCTTCCCGGAGTGGTACGATATAGAGCCACAACTAAAAGCCCACATTAGAGACTTCAGAACATTAAGTAGAGTATCTAGAGACTTTGGTTTAAATCTATATGATATCCTTAACCTCTATACTGGGAGGATAGCTGCTTTCACTATCTTCCAGGTATGCGTAGATAGCTATAGGAAACCAGATTCTAGGCTTATGCTCTCAGCAGAAATCCTCGATATCTTCCTCTTCCACGTAATCGATGACATTATTGATAGAACACCTAACCCACTGGTGCGTATGGTGGGGGACTCGAGGGCGATAGCTCTCTCACTAGCCGCACTCTTCGATGTATTTAGGCTCTACCCCCTGCTAACAAGAGTAGGAGAATTCTACGAACACGATTTCAGTAAACCATCTACCCTCAATGGGTATATTTACCAGCTTTATGCTAGAGCCGCTAAGCCGGTAGAAATCCTCTTGGAGCTTGTAGAAGCTCCTGGGTCATTTATTGAGTTCTGGAAAAATAGCTTCATGTACCTAAAGGTTCTCGACGATATAGTTGATGGAGACACTAGTATACCTCTCGAGAAGCTCATAGGTATACGGGAGAAATTGCTTAGAGAGTGTCGTAGGCTAGCGTTAACGGGGAGGCAGAGGAAGTTCCTCAAGGTAGTGTTAGATACTGGAGATAGCATCCTCGAAGCATCCACTCGCGGGACTAGATTTAACTAATTCTCTAACCTTTTTATCCACACTTATTTACCTAGGTTTTAGTAATTGTTCCTATAGTGGTTCTTAGGGATCGTAGAGGTAATGCTAAATTAAATTATTATGGAGTCCTATATAAGGAATCTATAGGGTTAACATTAAAAGGTGTTAAATTGACTAGGAAAGAGGAGTATGAATACCTACTTAGGAGATCAAAGGAATTCTACAAGACAGCCGCCATGCAGCTGGAAGAAGGTTTCTATGGTTTAGCGGCTTTCAGCCTAGAGCAGTCCCTTTAGTTATTCCTTAGGGCAAAAATGCTTGAAAAAGGCCATTATCATATAGAGCATATTGCTTTAAAACGCACCGGAAAGCTCAATAGATATGAGAGCTGGACATTTATATGGG
>JALURH010000213.1 GCA_027017025.1 Thermofilaceae archaeon | reverse complement strand
TCCCAAGGCTACGGCTCACCCACACATCGCCGCTCCACGCCTACCAACAACTATTAATGACTACTAAATATTTAGCAGTTTCGTATGGCGATACTATGCTAGAAAGTATTTTAAACCTCCGTAAGGCTTATTTAATAGATGAGTGGGGAGGAGGTTCTAGGGAAGATTAAGGAAATTATACTAGAGACTGCTAAGAAACATGGAGTAGGGGTGGAGAAAATAATATTGTTCGGTTCGAGGGCTAGAGGGGGTTACAGAGAGGGTAGTGACTGGGATATACTGGTTATTGTAAAAAACGTGATGAAAGATAATGATAGAACTAGATTATTGTATGAGGTTGATCGTAGGCTTATAGAGTTATTGGATAGACCCGTAGATATAGTTTTAGTAGATAGAGAGTATTATGAGAGGAAGAGGGAGTATAGGGGCTATGTGTATCATTGGGCAACCCTTGAGGGTGTTGTATTGAAATGAGGGAGGAAACGTTAGAGTTCTTGGAGATTGCTAAGGAGAACTTAAGTGAAGCTAGGAGGGCTTTAGAAAGTGGATTGGTGAGAAGTGCTTGTTTCTGGTCTCAGCAGGCAATAGAGCTTTTTCTAAAGGCTTTTCTGATAGAGAATAATGTATTCGATATCAGGAGGCATAGAACACATAACCTAGTCTATCTAGCTAGGGAATGTTGTAAGCTGGATGAAGATTTCCAGGAAATCCTGAAAATTGAGAAGCTAGAGGATATATCGGGATTCGCTATTATTGCTAGATACGATGTTTCATTTATAGCGAGGATGAGTGAAGACGACGCTAAACAATCCGTTAAAATTGCAGAGAAAGTTGGGGATTTAGTTTTAAGAAAGCTTGAGTCTAGAGGGGGTTTTAACATCTTACCGCAATAGCTACTAATTTCTCGGGATTGTTTCAGGTATTTGGAGTAGAGATATACATCCCCCCAGTCTACGCCCCCTAATTGGGAAATATATGTCTCAGCTTATAGAGTATCTTGGAATCTGGATGTCTCTAAGAGATTTTCTGGTAGTGGAAAGAAATATGTGTTATTAAGGAAACTAATTAGTGTATGATGAATCTTGCCCCCCAGTGACCCATGGAGGGTATGATCCCGATTACCGCGTGCTGAGCCCTAATAGTTGGGGGGTTAGAGTCCCCGTTTCCTTCTCTAGAGTATCTCGGTGTGGCGGGTTGTGATAAAAACTGAGGATTTTATTATATTTGCTTTATCATTTATCTGTAGGGGACCTAGATTGATGGAGGACCTAGTTAGGTACTGCCTCAAAGTCGGCGAAAAACTAGGGGTGCGGTATGTTGAAGCTAGGTTCCACAGAATTACGCGCAGTGAATATATCTCTAGGAATGGCCAAATAATAGGTATCGAAGAGAGCGTACAGGAAGGCTTGGGGGTAAGGGTTCTTGTTGACGGTACACTGGGTTTCTCCTCAACTAATAGGCTGGATAAAGAGAGCATAGAGAAAACAGTTACCTCAGCTTACAGGAAAGCTAGGCTCCATTCACAGTTAATGAGGAAGCAGATAGAGTTCTCGGATGAAAACTTCAGTGAAGCCAAATACGGTGTGTCTGCGAAGAAACCTTTTGATGCTATGAGTATTGAGGATAAAATTAACCTACACACAGAGCTGTGGGGTTCAGTCACTAAAGCCGTCAAGGAAGCCAAGATACCAGTACTCTATACCTATATGATCGAGACCGTAGAGGAGAAAATTGTAGCTAATAGCGATGGAGCATATATAACGAGTAGGGTTCCTAGAATTAGGCTAGGCTATAACCTGGTAGTCTCCCACCCACAGAGGGGTGTTATCCAGAGAACATTCTACTATGGTGCTAGCGGTGGACTCGAGTGGCTCGATGAATGGAATATTCCGGAAAACCTAGCTAGCGAAACAAAGGTTTACGAGGAAATTCTCCTCAAAGCTGCTAAGCCCCCAGCGGAGGAGATAGATGTAGTTGTAGGTAGCGAGGTTGTAGGCCTTATTGTACATGAGAGCTGTGGACACCCAAGTGAGGCTGACAGAATATTAGGTAGGGAGGCTGCTCAAGCTGGGAAGAGCTTCATTAAACCTGGGATGATTGGCGAGAAAATAGGTAGTGAATATGCTACAGTTATTGATGATCCAACTATACCTGGCAGCTATGGATTCTATCTCTACGATGATGAAGGTGTGCCAGCTAGAGCTAGGTACCTCTATAAGGAGGGTGTAATAAATGAGCACCTACATAACAGGTGGACGGCAAAAGTATTTGGTGTAAATAGTAATGCTTCAGCTAGATCCATGAACTATAGGAGTGAGCCAATAATTAGGATGGCTAACACCTACCTTAAGCCTGGTGACTATACCTTTGATGAATTAATTGAGGACATAAAATATGGTGTATACATTAAGAGCTATATGGAGTGGAATATAGATGACGAGAGGTGGAGCCAGAGGTACGTTGGGTTAGAAGCATAT
>JALURH010000212.1 GCA_027017025.1 Thermofilaceae archaeon | reverse complement strand
TCGCCACCCCACCCTCTACTAACAACTACCAAAATTTACCAAAAATTTAGCGGTTCTGCGAGGCTTTTTCAGAGTTTCAACCAAGACGATCACATAAGCATAGATATAGTTATATGTCTTAGGGAAAAAATTAATATCTAAGATTAGATATGTATATATCTCGTGTCACATAACCTACCATCTATTCTGAAGGGGCTAAACAGCCTGATGATGAATAAGCTCGAGGTTTCTAACACAAAAGTTGAGCTCCCCAAAAATATTAGGGAAAATAATGTACGGGAGTGGGAAACGTTAGGAGAAGCTCTGCCGGAATCGAGATCTAGAGCCTATAAATTTCTGTACTATATGCTTCAACCCCCTGATGGAGAATTCCTAAAGCTAGTGAAGAGCAAAGAATTTTATGAATCACTAAATTTGATTATACCTTATTCCGGGGATCTATCCACGGGACTTGAGAGAATCAAGAGATATGTTGAGAGAGCTAACATGATATCCCCTGATAGGCTCTTAGAGCGTTTATCCTACACCTATACTAGAGTCTTTAGAGGGATAAAACCTGGCTATAGTCCCCCTCCCCCCTACGAATCCGTGTATAGGGGAGGGGCTCCGTGGATAATAGAAGCTGAGATCGCATCTATCTACGCTAGGTATGGTTTAAAGCCTAAGCTTAGAGAACCCCCCGATAGCCTTGTAGTCGAGTTAGCATTTATGTCGTACCTCTGTGCAGAGGAGGCTGCTGCGAGGAAGAGCGGCGATATGAAGCGTGTACTATCTATTATAGAGGCACAGATAAACTTCTTGAAAGAACATATCTTAACATGGGTTCCAGAGTTCTGTTCTATTGCTATGGAATACTGTAAGAAAATTGGGGAGGATGCTGAACTCTATTTAGGTATCCTCGAGTTGATGAGTAGGTTCCTCGAGCACGATATGTTGATATTAGAGTCTCTTAAGAATATAGAGGCGGGATATCATGAAGATTCATAGACGCGATTTCCTAAGACTCGTAGCTTCCACGGTTGCAGTGGGAGTTCTTAGCTACATAAACCTAGATAGTAGGCAAGGACTTTTCGAGAATATCGTTAGAGAACAAGAAATACCTGAAGAAAAGTGGGTAGGAACAGCGTGCTGGATAGGTAAGCAGGACTGCGGTATGTTTGCAAGAGTCGTCGATGGTAGAGTTGTTTGCCTTGTAGGTGATCCTAAGAACCCTAGGAACAGGGGTAAGCTTTGTCCTAAGGGGGTAGCGCAGATAATGGGGCTTTACAGCCCATACCGAGTTAAGGCTCCACTTAAGAGAATAAATGAGAAGGGGGAGCCAGGTGAGTGGGTTGAAATATCGTGGGATGAAGCCCTTGATGTAATAGCTCAGAAACTCAAAGAAACCATGGATAAGAACCCTAAGCTCATAATCTGGCAGAAAGGAAGAAGTAAGCAGAAAAATATCTATGACCACGCATTCGTAAAAACACTAGGTATAACAAAGATAGGGCATGGGGCCTATTGCTCCGACGCTGGCTACAGAGCATGTGAATACACAATTGGTCAGCACGGCGTCCTCCACCCCGACTTCCGATACTGTAAATACCTGATAGCATGGGGGTGGAACATAACTAATGCTGGCGGCAACAAACTTTGCTGGATTACCTGGCCACAAGAGTTCGTTGCAGCTAGAGAGAGGGGGATGAAAGTTATTCTCCTCGATCCTAGGAGGGAGCCGGGGGGCCCACACGTAGACGAATGGGTACCCATAAGGCCGGGAACAGACCTAGCTTTCTGGCTCGCTATAGCTAACGTATTGGTCGAGAAAGGCTACGTTGATGTAGAATTCCTCAAGAAGTATACAAATGCGCCATTCCTTGTCAAAGACGACGGCTATTTCTTGAGGATAGATGATAAGGAGCAAGTATGGGATCTAAAGGAGGGAAGAGCGAAGCCGTACGACGACTCTACCGCTGACCCAGCCCTTGAGGGTACATATACGGTTAACGGTAATACCGTTAAGCCAGCTTTCCAGGTATTTAAGGAACATATAGCTAATTATACGCCGGAGTGGGCTTCAGAGATAACAGGTATTCCAGCTGAAACTATAAGACGGATAGCGGATGAGCTCGGTAGAAACGCTATGATCGGAAGCACTATCAACATTGATGGAGTAGAAGTGCCCTATAGACCTGTAGCAGTTCACGCATACCACGTTGCCCAACAGGAGCTTGGATTCCAAGCTGTTAGAGCCTGCCTAATAGTATTTATGCTACTTGGGGCTATAATGGCTGCTGGCGGTGTCCACACCGATATCCTAACTAAGCCTAAAATCCACGGCAACTTCTACAAGCTTGAAAAAGCGGAGGTTAAAGCCGAAACCGACTTCAAGCTTAGTGGAAAATACTTCCCAATAAACACCGTTAACCCCTCTATGATTGCTAAGGCCATGATAAATCCCGAGAAATACGGTGTCAAGGAGCTCCCAGAGGTACTAATAATTCACATGGCTAATCCACTTCTCTCGTTTGTTGACCAACCTACACTGATTGAAGGCTTCAAGAAATTTAAGTTCGTTGTAGTGATCTCGCCCTGGCTGAGTGAGACAGCTGATTACCTAGCCGACATAGTGCTGCCCACAACAACCCTAGACAAGTATGAAGGCCCGTTGCATACCAAGACACCCTATGAAGACGCCTACACAGCTAGGATCTCGCCAGTCGAGCCTTTCTTCCAGGCCAGAGATGAAGCCGACATTTATGCAGCAATCTGCGACAAGCTAGGTCTCCTCGACAAATTTGTTGACAACGTAATGAAGGAGCTTAAAATAGATAAAAAATATAGGGATCAACTCGTAGAAGGCTACAAAGCTGGTAAACTATCAAGAAATATAATTGATGCCTGGGCGAAATCTAAAGGAATCTCTGAGGGCATTAGATATTTTGAGAAGAATGGGACATGGTATGTTGGTAAAATACCAGCTAATGTCAGATATGCGGCTGCCTGGGATCCCCCGTTCCTTGGAATAAAGCTGAGACTCTACGGCGAAGGACTGAAGAGGATACGTGACGAAATGAGGAAACTCGGTGTTGACGAAATCTACTGGAGAGACTATACTCCACTTCCTACGTGGAGGAAACCTACGATGGAAAACTCTCCCCCCGAATACAACCTATATCTAATATCTTATCACAAGATTGAGTTTAAACAGAGTAGATCAACGTTTATTCCACTACTCGCCGAGCTTGAACCTGAACAACGGGTTATTATCAACAGGAGAACAGCTGAAGAACTTGGTATAAAGGACGGTGATATAGTTCTTGTTGAGGCGTATAACGCTGTGACGGGTGAGAAGAGGAGTATTAAGGCTAGAGCTATGACAATAGAGGGTATAAGGCCGGATACTGTTGCAATGCCGCATCACTACGGTTTCTGGGTTGATCCAGTAGCTAGGGATAGAGGCCCTACACCTAACTACCTGTTTTTCACAGGTGAAGGTTATGTTACGATGACTGCAGACCAAAGTTTTCAGGTGAAGGTAAGGTGTGTGAAGGTGGGTGGTTAAGATGGTGAAGTATGTATATGTGGTAGATTTATCGAGGTGCATGGGTTGTAGGGCCTGCGTAGAAGCATGTAAAATTGAGAATAATACGCCTGCCGGGATATTCTGGATGTGGGTATTCAGGTGGGAGGAAGGTACGTACCCAAATGTTACGGTGAGGTTTCTGCCGAGACCATGTATGCACTGCGATAACCCACCGTGTGTTAAGGTATGTCCAGTAGGTGCTAGATATAAGCGCGAAGACGGACTTGTTCTCACAGACTATGATAGGTGTATAGGCTGTAGGTACTGTCAAGTAGCCTGTCCCTACGCTGTAAACTATTTTAACTGGAAACGCCCGGTGGAACATTACTATTACGATTGGCTTCGAGAAGAGGGAAGAGGGCTTTACGGTAGAGGCCACCCAAACGATTATACAGGAGGCGTCATACCTCCCTACAGGAACCCTGACCTAGAGAAAAGGTATGGAAAGGAGAAAAGAAAGGTAGCTGGAGGTGGACACTACCTAGGTGTTATGGAGAAATGTACATGGTGTGTCCATAGGATTGAGAGGGGGAAGCTTCCAGCTTGCGTAGAGGTCTGTCCAGCCATGGCGCTACACTTTGGCGACATAGAGGATCCCTCGAGTGAGGTCTCCAAGATACTAGCTAAGAAGCGATGGTTTAGGTTGCTCGAGGAGCTAAACACTAGCCCGAGAGTCTACTATGTTGGAGCTACTCCTCCATCGATGGAAAAAGTACGTAACTTAATACGCTGGCACCTGTGGACAACTCGTCAAAGTCCTAGGGTGAAGGTGATAAAGAGATGAGTGTGGAGGAAATTGAGAAAAAGATAATAACCCCCCTAGTCCATACAACTAAGCTATTCTATGTTTTCCTAGCGGTTCTACTCATAGGTGTAGCACTCTGGCTCTATGCCTGGTATATCCAGCTAACAAATGGCTTAGTAGTTACAGGGATGAGAGACGTTGGCACAATGGCTGGAGCCACCTGGGGTCTCTATATATCCAATTTCATATTCTTCATAGCGATTTCCCACGCTGGGATAGCGATTTCAGCAAGTGTCCGTATAGCTAGGCTCAAGAGATATACACCTATAACGAGGATGGCTGAGCTTCTAACAGTATTTGGGCTAATTATGGCTATGCTAATGGTAATCTCAGACTTAGGGAGACCCGACAGGATCTTCAACATGATACTCTACTATCCTGAGCGTGTAGGGCAATCACCACTTGCCTGGGACTTCACAGCTGTACTTACATACTTTACACTCAGTACAACTTATCTCTACATAACCCTACGACCCGATATAGCACTACTGCTGAAGAAATCTAGGGTGAGTGGTTTCCGGGAAAAACTATATAGACTCTTGCTACCCTTCTATAAGGAGGGGGAGGAGGAGAAGATAGAGAGGGTAGCATTTTGGATGGCGATTTCAATAGTCCCAGTCATGGTTTTCGTCCACTCCACAGTTTCGTGGATATTTGGTCTCATGGTCTCCCGCCCCGGATGGTATAGCACAATATTTGCCCCCTACTTTGTTGTAGGAGCAATAGCTAACGGTGTCTCTTCAGTAATCCTTGTCTCAATAATATCCAGGGAGCTTTTCAAGTGGGAAGATATAATAGGCGAGGATATTATCCGGGGAATGGCCAATATGCTGGGAATAGTTACAATAATATACCTATACTTCTGGCTCTCAGAAATTCTAACGACTAGATTTGGTGGACTAGCGGCTGAATTTAGCGTAGTTGAAAACCTGTTTCTACACCTAGGTCCATATACACTAGGCTTCTGGCTACTACTGACCCTAGGGCTTCTAATACCCTTCCTATACTTATTCGCCCAGGCAGTTGATAGAAGACTCTTCAAAATTAAATATGTCTTTATTGCAGCCTTCCTAATAGACGCTAGCCTGTGGGTGAAGAGGGTGATAATAGTCGTACCCTCCCTCCTGGTGGGATCAGCTAGCTTACTACCATACCTGCCTGGAGTCTATATCCCAACCTGGGTTGAATGGACAATTGTCTCAGCTACATTTGTGCTAATGGCTCTACTCTACCTAGTTTTTGTCAAGTTGTTCCCCCTAGTTCCAATCCATGAGACATTAGAGGTGGGAGAAGTTGGGTGAGCCGACAGTAGCTAACTGGTATATGTTAACATCGTTAACTGGTTTGATAATTGTTTTTCTAATTGAAGCACCTGTAATACTCCTGATATTTACATCCTTCCTAAGCAAGCCTAGGAGGAAGATAACAATCCCATTACTCCTACTAATCTTGTTAGTCGCTATACCAGCTATTATAGTATTCTCAGCGTTCCTACTAGGCAAAATACTAGGAGTCATTATACCTTCCCGCTAGGAACATAAATCAAATATTTTTATTTTTTTTCCCATGAATTAGGCTCTAAATAGTATCGGTTACTAAATCATAGTGTTTTTCGATTATGGATCGGAGCTGCCGGCTCTCATGTATATGCCGTAATGTAGACCCTCTAGCTAGCGAAGATATAATTTTGGGGACTATTTGTTTGGGTTTTAGTGGTTAGTTTTAGGTTTAGCGGTTGGGTGTCTAGTTATGTACTATTGGGTTTCGGCGGCTACTCTATAGTCTGCACCCAGCGGCACACAGGAATCTATAGGTAGAAACAAAGTAGCTAAGCAGGAAAACCACAAACACCACCTAAATACCCGTACATAAACAAACACGCCCAAAACCCACGACAATTGTTAACAAAACTAGCTGAAATACTAGGTAACTTAGAGTAGCATCCAGCAAGCTGCTCCATGCACACCTACTTCCACGAGGGATAGTGCGACGAAGCCATTACTTTCTTAAAGACATCATGTTCAACTCCATGAGCAACTAAACCAGGGAACACTATTCTAACTTTGTAGGATAATTTAAACCCTATAAGGATCTCCACATCTTAGTGGCTATTAGTGAAGAGACTTCTACGAGGACCTCAGCTATATGTTACATCCAGTGGGTGAGAGAGGGAGAAGCCTGCTGCCTATAGATATATCTCCACGTACTTTATAATGAGTTTGACACCCCCTACTTAAGTGGGGGATTCTTGCTTCTAGGGTGTTCATAGGGCTTTTACCCCTCCACCTGCATCTATCCCACCCTAGAAGCAAGGGACAAGTCACCGCCCCGTTAACGGCTCCCGCAGAGAGACTAGCTCCCTGAGCGAGCCCTATATTCAACACTCCTACAGCATCCTGGAGGCTACTAGAAGTTTTTTATCCTGTACTATCGTTAGAGACAACAAATATCTATGTGTAAATTACCCTATTCTACGGGTGTAGTGATCCCCAGTATGCTCTCAGGAGACCGTTATGGCGGCTAGCGGAGTGCGTCACAAAACCTTGGAGCAGATAGTTAGTGAGCTTACATTAGCATCGGAGGAGCTCGCTAAGATGCTTGGGGATGAGTTCGTAGGTATGGCTCTATTTGGTAGTTGGGCTCGCTCTGAGGCTAGGGAGGATAGCGATGTAGATGTACTTGTAGTTTTTAAGAGCCTTGGGGGGATGAGGATTCGCTCAAGCGTATATAAGGTGATTGCTAGATACGTTAAGAGACCTGTGACCCTAGTTGATATACGTCTCAGCGAGCTCATGGAGGAGGGTTTTGAACTAACCCCACTCCTAATAAATATTGTAGCAGATGCAGTAATCATCTATGATAGGGGTGGTGTTAGATCATTTATTGATAGGGGGAGGAGGCTTATCGAGAAGGCTAGGCTCGTTAGGTATAAGACTCCCGACGGAAAATATGGCTGGAGGAGAAAAGATATGGAGCCTATTGAGCCTGTAGAGCTCTAGGTGGTATTTAATGAGAATAAATCCTATGGGCGAGGTCTCATATAGGCTTAGGCTTGCCGAGCTATACCTAGGGGATGCAGAGAACGCGTACAAGGACGGCGATTACCGGAGAGTTGTTGCATCTTCACAGCTAAGTGCCGAGAACGCTGCTAAAGCTATTATAGCGTTCTTCAGGATACCTAGCTGGAGTCACGATCCATCCCATGAGCTCAGGGAGCTACTAGGCAATATCTCTGAGAACGTAAGGCAGCTAGCCGTAGAGCTAGCGGATATAGTGGAGACCTTAGCTCCAGAGCATGGTAGAGCTACGTACGGCGAACCTAGTAGAGGCCTAACACCCTGGGACATATATAGTAGAGAGGATGCCGAGAGAGCATTAGACTACGCGAGGAGAGCACTTAGATACGCTAGGAGAGTACTAGATGATCTAGGGTATAAATATAGGTAGTGACTTCGGCAGCGATAAATAAGTATATGTGAAACACAGGTTTATCTCTGGATAGATTCGACAAATATTGTAAAGGTGTATAGGGAGAGTATAATTATTCCCTAAAAGAATTTTTTGATTAAATGTGTTGCACCGTGATGTAATATGTTATAATACATTATATTATGTGTGAAATAATTATTTTATTATACTAACTGTATATAAAACACGTTTTAACATGTTAATAAAAAATATATAGCTAGGAATACTGTATCTCTGGATGCAGAAAGCTGTATTTACGTGGAAAATGGGGCCTATCCCCCAATACGGTGATGGAGAAGTCGAGTTAAGAGAGAATGGATTAGCTGTTAAACTCCCCCTGCAGCTTGCGAATCGCCTAA
>JALURH010000211.1 GCA_027017025.1 Thermofilaceae archaeon | reverse complement strand
ATATGTATTCTACATATAAAATACTATGAAGATTATCTAACTCTACCCGCACTAAGCTTCCACGTTCTGTGGAATTCATAAATCCTTAGCCTTCAGAGGTAGATCCCCTAGCCCCTGCTTACGGCTGTGACAACCATATAGTATTTTCCGTTGAAGAATGTAACGCTTGGATCTGCTACAAACCTATCCTCGCTTCTATACACTACTCCTAGTTTCTCCCAGTTCTCTCCATCTCTACTTTCAAATAGGAGTATATATGACCCCTCTTTTTTATCCTTGGGGAAGTAGTGGCAGTACAACATTACCCTATCATCTAACTTTAGTGAGTCACAGACTTCTCCGCCTAGATTAATTTCCTTTAGTTTCTTAAAGTGTATTCCATCCTCCGAAGTATATAGTATTGTTCCAGGCCCAGCCACCATATACCACTTGCCGTTGATCCTAAAGACTGTGGGGTCCATAACTGGGGGAGGAGAACATGAATGTTGTGTAAAATGTATCCCATCCTCCGAGAAAGCAATCCCAAGATTCCCGCATAGAGAGTAGAGTACATATTTCCCATCAACTAATAGAACCTCTGGATCCACCCATCCTGGATCAATACCTTTAACTTCATGGTCCTCCCACGTGTAGGCGTCTTCGGAGATAGCGACACGTATCTTGTTGAATGGGAAGGAAACATAGTATACGCGGAGTCTACCCTCTTTATCAACCATGATATCGGGGACTGAGGCATCTCTTGCTACAACTATTCCCGTGTTTTCCCACTTAACTCCGTCATTTGAGACGAGAAGCATTATATAGTTGCCTAGTTTCTCCAACCTACTCCTGAGTTTATCAATATTTTTAGGATCCTTGGTTTCCGCTTTAAGTATTTCCTCGATTTTCTTGTCATCGAAGAGAAAAGTAATATCTTTGTACCTGAATGAGTACTTCCCCTCTGCTTTATCACATGGTTTCCAGAGCATATAGAAACTAAAACCAGGGTATCTAAGTAGGTAGCACCCCTCTGAGATCTTCTCGGCACCTAATATGCTTGTGAGTAGGCTCTTGAATTCCTCGGCTGGCTTCTCCGGCTCCACAGCTGTTTCCTCTTTTCTCTTAAACTCCTCAGCTGGTTTTTCAATCCATGTTTTATAGATCATTACGTAGCTCCCATCTGGTAGTTTAGCGACTGCTGGCTCAGCTACCCCATATTCGTCGAGTGATCCCTTCTCCCCCGGCCAGAGAACTCTTACCTGGTTACCCCAGTTTTCGAGGCTATGTGAGGAATACATAAGTATGTAGTCAAAGCTCCTTGAATGAATATATAGCCTATACCCACTATCGTACTTAATTAAGCATGGCACGCCTCCGGGGACATCAATCTCCCCCTTCAATACGAAATTGAGTCCATCCTCGGAGGTAAGCAACAATATTTTTGGCTCCGGCTTAGTTAGTTCCTCTAGATACATAACCCATTTTCCTCCAGCATATATCACCTCTGGGTTCCTAACCACTACATCTCTTTCGTATCTTACGCCCTCCTCCACCTTGAAGTGTATACCATCATCCGATACTGCTGAAACTATCCTACTTCCTCCCCCCTCTGGAGGCATATAGGAGGCATAGAGTCTATATCTTCCATCATGGAGAATTACTATTGAAGGATCCGTCCAGTCCGGGGGAACCCCCTTCACCTTTACATACTTCCAGTTTACTAGGTCCCGCGAAATAGCTACGACTATCCCCCTATTGTAGTAGTCCACGTAGTAGACTCTTACGTAACCCTCTCTATCTACGATTACGTCTGGAGCTAACGCTTGATCAGCGAGTACTCTATACGTCTTGTACCACGTGACACCATCGCTGGATACCGCTATAAGTAACCTATGGTTCCAGGGGCCATCTCCTTTAACGCCAGGTGGTGCTTCCCCCTTCCCCGAGGCTGGGGTAGCGTCACTCACTATGTTTGAGATATCAGTGACTGTCCCAGAAGTGCCTCCCGTATATTGGTGGAGAACAAAGCCTATATATATGGCTGAGAGAGCCAATAGAGGTATGAGGATAATTATCCACTTCCTCCACTTCATCTCCTACCTCTACACTTATTAAAGATTTTTAAAGATATCTTCAAACCGCCTTACTAGCTATTGTTGTCTCCTCGAAGCCTCTTCAACTAGCAATTTATGAGATAATCTCCTCACTAAAAATTGGGTAAAAAGCCTGCCTATAACTACTCACCCTTTATTCATATACATAATACTCTATTTCCTATTAACCCTAGAGATCCCTCGCGGTATTTATCTTAAGCTAATGTTGCGTGAACCTCTACGCTATTCGAGTCTTTATTAAATGGTAACTATAGTTCTAGGGGGTATGGTGTTCTCCCCAGAGGCTGAGATAGTATCGCTAATTGTGTTTGGGAGGTAGAAACGTTTAAATGTTTATTAAATTTTCACAAGATTTGCTCTAGATTTATATAGTGGGAGTTCTGTTGGGGTGCAAACATGGATCTCGAAGGGAGGGTTTTTAATATTTTTCTCCCACAGTTTATCCATAATAAACGCTGGTTTCAGGTTTGTAACTA